>JABRVY010000080.1:0-22284 GCA_039961755.1 Acidobacteriota bacterium
GTACTGGGGTTGGGACCCGGTTGAGAACGCCTCCCTGGTTCCCTGGCTCACCTCCGTCGCCCTGGTGCACGGCATGCTGCTGCAGAAGGCGCGCGGCCGCTTTCGCAAGCTCAACTTCGCCCTCGCCTGCCTGTCCTACCTTCTGGTGGTGTATGCCACCTTCCTGACGCGCTCCGGCGTGCTGGCCAACTTCTCCGTCCATTCCTTCGTGGACCTGGGGATCACCGGCTGGCTGGTGGGGATCCTCGCCGTCGCTCTGGTGCTGGGTCTCGGCGCCCTGCTGTGGCGGTGGCGGGAGATCCCGTCCCACCCCGGCGACGAGCCGTTCCTGTCGCGGACGATGTTTTCCGTCATGGCCATCGCCGCGCTCCTGGGGGCGGCGCTGGTGGTTGCCCTCGGCACGTCCTCACCCCTGATCACCCGGCTGTGGGGTGAGCCGGCCCAGGTGGGGACGGACTTCTACAACCGGGTAACGCTGCCCGTCGGAATTGCCCTGGCCCTGCTCCTGGCGGTGGTGCCCTACCTCAACTGGCGGGGATCGGCGCCGCAGCTGCGGGGGCGCCTGCTGGTGGCCGCTGCCGGCGCCGCAGTGACCACCGTGGTGGCGGCAACACTGGGCGCCTCGGGAGTGCTCTTCCTCGCCTTTCTCTTTGCCTCGGCGCTGGCCTTCCTGGCCAACACCATCAAGACAGTGGAAAAGACCCGAGAGGGCGGGCTGGCAGCCGCCGGCGGCCATCTGGCCCATGTGGGCCTGGCCCTGATGCTGGTGGGCATCATTGCTTCATCGGCCTGGGACCGCACCGAAAAGGTCACGCTACCCTTGGGTGAAACCCGGGAGGCCCTCGGATACTCTCTGACGTTCAAGGGGATCGAGCAGCCGACCCCGTCTGCCCGCCCGGCCATGCTGGTGGAGGTGAGCAAAGGGTCGGCACGCTTCCTGTCACGCCCGCGCATGTTCAGGAGCACCAAGTCGAACCAGCTGGTCGCCAACCCCGATGTGCACCCTCGACTCACCCACGACGTCTATCTTGCGCCGGTGGAGTACGACCCCGGGCGGCCACCCGAACACGGGCAGACCGTTGAGCTGGCCAAGGGCGAGTCGGCCACCGTGGGGCCGCTCCAGATCGCGTTCACTGGCTTCGATCGCAGCGCTGCCGACCACGGGACGAGTGGGGAGATCGCCGTGGCCGCCATCTTGCAGGTCGCCACACCGACGGGCAACAGCGAGGTGAGACCGGTGCTGCGCTCCACCGCCGCGGGTTTCGAAGGCCCGCCGGCCGCGGTGGCGGGCGCTCCTGGGATTACCGTGCAGCTCACTGGCGTCAACGCCGCCGCCGGCAGGGTGCGTTTGCTAATCAACGGCATGGGAGGGGGGGTTGCGGCGCGCGCCTCCCTGCGTGGGGGTGAGACGTTCACCTTTCAGGGGACGGCACTGCGATTCGTGGATCTCGATCTGGCAGAGCCCGGCGCCCAGGGGGGCGGGATCGACGTGGGAGCGGTCTTCGAGGTGACCCGAGAGGGGGCCGACCCGGAGAGAATCGTGCCGGTTCTCCGCGACCTGGCCGGTCGACCACACCCCGAAGACGTGGGGGTGCCCGGGATGGACGGCATCCTCTTGCGGCTGACCCATGTCAACCCGGAAACGCGCACCGTGGAGGTGGCCCTCCTGGACCCCGCGGCGCCGGCCGACCCGGGTCAGCCCCCGAGGTTTTCCGCGGATGTGAGCGTCAAGCCGATGATCACCCTGGTCTGGATCGGCCTCATTGTCCTGCTCCTTGGCAGCGCCCTGGCGGTAACGCGACGCGGCCGCGAGTTCGCGGCCATCGTGGCAGGGAAAGCACCGGGCTCGGGGGAAGCTGCCCTGTCTGCTTGATTCGAGGCGGGTCGATGCGGGTATACTCGTGCCGGAAATGTCACCCTTTTCCGTGTTGCCCCTCTTCCCGCTCACCGAAGCCGTGCTGCTGCCCGGCGAAGAGCGGCAACTCGCCCGACCACCGGCACCGTGCAGCGCCATCCGGCACGCCGAGCAGGGCGGCGGCTCCCTCGTGGCCTCGCTGCTGGACGGCGACAGCGTTCATGAGATCGGCGTGCGCGCCCAGATTCTGGAGAGCGACGAGCAGGCCCTCTCCCTGCGGGGAGTCGCTCGCTGCCGTCTGCTCTCGTTGGAGGATCCCTCTGTTCCTCTGGTGCGGGTCGAAGAGTACCCGGACGCCCAGGAGGACACTCACCGCGCCAACGAGCTGACTCGCCTGCTGCTGCGACGTTACCTCCGCCTGTGCGCCAACCTGGGGCGACCCGCTCGGCTGCCCGGCAACCCCTCGCTGAGCAGCCTCACCTGGCGCATCCTCGCCGACAGCGGGCTCAGCGCGGAGCAGCAGCAGGGGTTCTTGAACGTTCCCGGCCCGGTGACCCGCAGCCGACTCCTCCTGGTCGTCGTTCGCGATCTGGAGCGGCGGGAGCGGTTTTTGCGCCGCTGGGCGCACTTGCGCCATGGCGCGGACTGGAATTGAGCGATGACCACGACCGACTACCGACTGGAAGCCTATCGAATCATCACTGACAACCTCACTCGCATCCGCGCCGTGCTGCGAGAGGGTCTGCAGCAGCTCCACGGCCCGGGGTGGGAGACCGTGGTGGAGCCCTCGGATCGCCGCACCTACCTGGCGCAGCGCCGCGAACGGGAGATCAGCATCAACTGGCGGCGGGCCACCATGGATGACCTGCTCCAGTACGGAAACTTCTCCGATCTCTATGAGTTTGCCGCCGCCGACCGGCGCCTTCTCCAGCGTTTCGCCACCCTCGCCAGCAACGAGGAAGTGCTCCGCCTGCGCTTCTTGGAGGTGGATGCCATCTTCAACCGCGTCGCCTACGCTCGCTCCATCTCCGACTCCGAAATGGAGCTGCTCATCAACTTTGACGAGCGCCTGCGCCGCCTTCTCGAAGGCCCGCCAGCCGGGGAGGCGGCTGTCGAGGTTCCGCTCCCCCCACCCCCGCCAGCTCCTGCAACCAAGGTTTCGCCACCTCAGCCTGAACCGCCGGCCGGCCAGGGGCCCGATGTAACGCCCAAGGCGAAGGAGAGTTACCCGCCGTCCCCCCAGCCCTTGCAGCCGTCGGAACCACGGGCCAAAGACGCCGGCCCGCGGCCCTCAGCTCCCACTGCCGGGCCGCCGGGGCCCACTCCCCCTCCGGCCATGATCTCGCCGTCCCGGCTGCGCGAAGCCCTCCAGAGTGGGGACGACGTCACCGTGCTCGCCGGCCTGTACGGCGAGGTGACCGCCATCGCCGACGGCCTGTGGAGCGACAACTCCTGCCCCTCACCCCGACTGTGGGAACTGGTCCGGGAGTCCCCCTGGTACAGCGAGAACTTCACGGCCCTGCGCCTGAAGCCGGTGTCCGATTTCTACGACCTCGCCAACTCGGCGCGGGAGCGCCTGCTCGAGGGGATCTCCCGCAAGCAGCTCCAGGACTTCCTGAAAGAGCACAACTTTGCGCAGATCCTGCTGGCCCTGCGCGATCTTTTCCGCGCTCACCTGCCGGGAGCCGCCACCAACTGACCCTCGGCCAACGGCCGTGATCCCGGTGCTGCCGGAGCTCGAGTGATGTCGATCGACGGGCGCGAGAGACCTCCGGCGGCGCCCGCGGTGATCCTCCGAGGGGGTTCCCTACCCCGGGGGAAGGCTGGGCTTTCGCGCCACCAGCAAGAAGTCTCGGGGGGCCGACAGGAGGGCATCCAGGCGCATCGCCACACCTCGCAGTTCGGCCGGCAATTCAGGCGCCGCCAGCATCTGCTCCGGGGGAAAGGGGTGGAGCAGGGTGTTTTCCACCACCTCCAGCCCCAGCGCCCGCAGGACGAAGGCCAGCGCCTGCCGATGTACCGGGGTGCGGTGGGTGGGGTCGATCCAGAACAGATCGGCGCCGACGCGCAGGGCCTCGGGGTTGGGGCACTCCACCAGCACCACCCCACCAGGTCTGAGCGCTGCGACAGCCGCCTGCACGATGCCGGCCCAGGTGCCGGCGGGGAGGTGCTCGAACAGGTGCAGTGCCGTCACCGCCCCCAGCGAGCCCGGTGGCTGCGCCGCCAGGATCTCCAGGGCGTCTCCCTGCACCACCTCGAGACCGCGCCGACGGCAGGCCTCTACCATGGCCGGATCCGCATCGACGCCGAGCGCCTTCACCCCCGCCCGCTGCAGCGCCTCCAGCAGCTCGCCCCGGCCGCACCCCAGATCCAGAACGGGGGAGTGTTCCAGCAGACGGCTCACGTGCTCGCCCACGCGCTCGAGGGTCTCCTCCCGCCCGCCGCGGAACTCGTCGACGAAGGCCAGGTGCGCCCGACGCAGCGCCTCCGGAAGTTCCCTCTCCACCGCCGGAGGGGTGTCAATGCGCAGCCCTTCGCCGGCGAGCAGGCGATCAAGAAGCCCGGCGGTGGCCTCGCCCTGCTCGTGGAGGCGCGAAATCAGGGCGTCGTAGCGTCCCGCGAGCGCCGGAAGACGATGGTCGCGCAGCTCCTCACCCAGCTGTTGCAGCTCACTCACCCCGCGCTGGAGCCGAGTGAGGACCTCCTGAACCCGGGGCAGCTGGAGGTCGCGGATTGCCAGCACCTCACCCTGCAGATCGTCGTAGGCCGCCTGCAACCCGGCCAGATCGCGCATGGCTGCCGGCACGCGCTCATCCCGCAGCCTCTCCATCTCACCCTGTACGGCTTGAGTGGCGGCAACCAGATGCCTGAGGTCGGTCTCCAGCACGCTGACCGCCTGGCGTCGCAGCGCCTCGAGAGCCTCCTGCACCTCGTGCAAATGGGCCGCCAGCCGGGAGCCGTCCAGCTCCAGCTGCGCCACCCGCACCGTGCCGAGCTCCTCCACCGCTGCCTGCACCTGCTCCAGCGCCGCGGCCATCTCTCGGGCATCGTGCTCGAGGCGGGGCAACCGCAGGGCATGCAGCGACTCCAGCGCCTGCTGCAGCGCCTGCTGGGTAGCTGCCATCTCCGCTGCTGCCTCCTCCAGCCGCGCCACCCGGAGAGCACTCAACTCCTCCAGCGCCTGCTGGATAGTGACCAGCTCTCGGTCCAGCCCGGCGGCCGTCGCCTCCAGCGCCGGCACGCGCCCGTCGCGGACCTCCTCGAACTCCCCCCGCGTTGCCAGGAAGGCGCTGCGCAGCTCCGCCACCTCGGCAGCCAGTTGACCGGTGATGGTTTCCAGGTGGGTTTGCAGCTCGAGACGAGCTCGTTGAGCCGCCTCGAACCGCTGCCCGAGATCGCCCCTCAGCGCCTCCACGGCCGCGGACAGCTCCTGCTGCCCGTGCTGCAGCTGGGCCAGCTGCGATACCGCACCTTGCGCCAGCACTGTCAGTTCCGACCGTTGCGAGGCCAGATCCGCCGTCAGGCCATCGAGAGCCCCTTGATGAGCCGCCAGCCCCCGGCGCATCTCGTCCACTTCCTCACGCAGCAGCGCGAGCAGCACGCGCCGGAACGCCCGCGCCACCACCCCGCGGCGCCTGCCGGCCGGCGGGGCCTCGAAGGTCACGCCGACGCCGTCCCTCCCCCGGAGAGGGCGGTCACGTGCAGCGTGATGGGAACCCGCACCTCACGGTGCAAATGCAGTTCTGCGTTATAGGTTCCGGTCCGCTTGATGTGCTGCGGGATGACGATCTTGCGCCGGTCGACCTCAAACCCCTGCTCTTTGATCGCCTCGGCGATATCCGCCGCGGTGACCGAGCCGTAGAGGGTGTCACCCTCACCGGCGCGGCGAGCGAAGGTCAACTCGAGGCCGGCCAGACGCTGCGCCAGGGCCTCGGCGCTGCCCTTCTCCTTGGCCTGCTGGGTCAGCCAGCGCTTCTCCTCCTGGCGAAATCGAGCCATCATGGCGGGCGTAGCCTCGTACGCCAGTCCCTTTGGAATCAAATAATTGCGCGCGTAGCCTGGCTTGACCTCACAGACCTTACCGCGCTCCCCCAGGTGCTCTACCGCCTCGTTCAGAATGACCTTCATGTTCCTCTAACTCCCCTCTTCGTCTCTGTCACCGCGCCGCAGGCGCACGAAGGCATCGGTCAACCCCGCCGCCGCCACCACCAGCGCCAGTGGCATCTGCACCGCCAGCACTCCCACCAGCACCCTCACCAGCCGGTTGGCGGCCAGGCGCCGCCCCAGGTAGTGGTGGATGATAGCCAGGCCATGCACGAAATACAACCCGACAACGACCACCAAGAGATTGACTGAAATCCACTTTGCCAACCCAGGGGCGAACACCCAGCCGAGGCCTCCGGCAACGAAGGCAACCGGTAGCCACTCGTCCGACGAAAACTCGGCGAACGGTTCCTGCCCGACTGGCAGCCCCAGCACCGGCAGCCGTGGCCGCAGCCACAGGGCGACCGCCGCCACGTACAGCGCAGCGATGGCGGGCGCCAGAGTGGACACCGCGGCCAGCGCCGCCGCCATCATCTCTTCGCCGGACCACCGGCTGACCCCCAGCACCCTGGTCAGGTCAGGCGAGGCGGCGGCTGACGGGGACAGCAGCCTCTCCACCATGTCGGCGGGCGACTCGGGGTGGGACAGGGCGATGAGCACTCCCACGAGCACCGCCAGCGCCCCCCCGCTGACCACCGCCAGCCAGCGGCCCGTACCCCACCGGCGCCGCACCCACAGCTCTACCGAAAAGGCCGGCCAGGCCGCCACCACCAGGTACCCGGTCGCCACCCCGAGTACCCATGGCCACGTTGTCGCCAGCGCCAGGCCGACGAGGGCGATCATCACCCACCCCCAGCCCAACACCGTTCCGCCGGACACCGCCAGCAGCTGCACCAGGGGAAGCGGAGCGAGAATCGCCGTCAACACCCCGAGCAGCGGCACCAGCGGCAGGCTGAGGAAGACCAGCAGAGACAGCGCCCCGGCCAGGCCCGGCCCCAGCCGGCGAAGCAGGGGCGGCATCCGCGCAGCGCCCACCTTGCCGCCGTGCATGGGTCGGAGTCTTCAGTCTCCGACGAAGGGCAGCAGCGCCATCAGCCTCGCCCGCTTGATGGCCCGCGTCAACTTGCGCTGGTAGATGGGGTTGGTGCCGGAAACCCGGCGGGGCAGGATCTTTCCGGCCACCGGGGTGTACTGGCGCAGCAGATCGACGTTCTTGTAGTCGATGTAGTCGATCCCCTCCGCCGAGAACTTGCACACCTTCTTGCGCTTGACGTAGAACTTCTTCTTCCCCATCTCACTCCCCCTCGGAGACCGGCAGGCCAGCGGCGCCGGTGGCCGCCTTCTTGGCCTTGCGGGCAGCGCGTACGCGGTCCATCTTGTGGCTGCGCTGGAGCTCTCGATCCATGTTGAGGACCAGGTGCCGGAGGACCTGGTCGGAGATGCGCAGCTTGTACTCCATGGGTGCCACCACCGTGCCGGGAGCTTGAAAGGTCCAGAAGGTATAGAAGCCTTCCCGCTTGTGGTTGATCGGGTAGGCAAGGGAGCGTTTTCCCCACTCATCTTCCTTGAGGATCTCTCCCCCCGCCCCGGTGATCAGCTGGCGGACCTCACCCAGAAACGCATCGCGCTCCTCCCCCTCCAGCTCGGGGGTCAGAACAATACCGAGTTCGTAGGTTGGCATCGTCTCTCCTTTCGGCCTGCGGCCCTCACGACTCGTGGTGAGAGCAAGGATGACCGCCCCGCGGGCGGCGGATGAAGTCTAGCGGCTTCTGCTGAAAACGCAAGAGCCGGAGGACGTTCACCCTGCCTCCGGGGGCTCGCGGCGCGGCGCCGCGCTGGCGTTGAAGGTGGTTGCCGCCCGGGCCAGCCCCTGGTGGAGAACCGCCTCCACGCACTCACAGGCCCGCGCCACCATAGTCTCGACCGTTTCCACCTCGGCGGGCTCGAAGGGCGCCAGGACGTACTGGGCCAGATCCCGCCAGGGTGTCTCGCCCCGCACTCCCAGCCGCAGACGGGGAAACCCTTCACCGATACCCTCCACCACCGAGCGCAACCCGTTGTGCGTCCCTGCCCCCCCTCGCGCCCGCAGTCGCAGGGAGCCGAGGGGCAGGTCGACATCGTCGACCACCACCAGCAGCTCACCCGGCTCCAGCCCCACCGCGCGGCAAAACGCCGTCACCGCACTCCCTGACAGGTTCATGTAGGTCTGGGGTTTGACCAGCCACAGCGGCCGGGCGCCGCCGCGCCGCCCGAGGAGGGATGAATAGCGATGCTGCCAGGCGACCACCCGCCAGCGGCCGGCGAGCGCGTCGACCACGCGGAACCCGATGTTGTGTCTGCTGTTGGCGTACTCGACGCCGGGGTTTCCCAGCCCGATGATGGCGGCAAGGTCCATGGCGTTCCCGGCGCCGGCAGATGGGACGGGCGCCGGCGCCTAGTCGCCGGTTTCCTCCCCTCCCTTGCCGCGGCGAATCACCTCGGGCTCGGCGGGCTCCTCGGCGGCGGCCACCGTCTCCTCGACCCCGGCCTCCGCCGCTTCGGCCACCTTCACCCCGTGCGCTTCGATGGCCACCACCACGGTGTGAGGATCCTCCAGCAACTTCGCATCCCCGGGCAAGGGCACATCCCCCGCCGCCAGATGGTCGCCCAGCTCCAGGTTCGACAGATCGATGGTGATCGCCGCCGGGATCTGATCGGCCGGACACTCCACCGAGAGGGACCGGGTTTGCCAGTTCAAGAACCCCCCCACCTTGACCCCCGGCGCCTCGCCCTGGAGGTGCACCGGGACTTCCACCTTGACCCGCTGTCCCTTCATGACGCGGATGAAGTCCAGATGCACGTACTGCCGCGTGCGGGGATCCACCTGCGCATCGCGAAGCATCGCCAGACGCTCCAGCTTAGTGCCCTTCATCTTGAGCAGGAACACGGTGTTACGACCGGTCTCCTGGCGCAGCAGTTCAGTGACCGCATGGCGATCGACGACCACCGGCACCGTCTCCTTCCCGCCGCCGTACACCACGGCCGGGATGAGGCCCTGCTGCCGCAGCCTGCGACTGGGACCCTTGCCGGCACTCGTCCGACGCTCCACCTCGATGACCAACTCACTCATGACCCGACCTCCTGCTGCGCTCGCCGTGCTCCCTCGCCCGGCGAGGGCGCGTACTCTACCACATTGGACGCTCTAGACAAAGAGACTGGACACCGACTTGGCCTCGTGAATGCGCCGGATCGCTTCCCCCAGCAGTTCCGCCACCGAGAGCTGGCGGATCTTGGGACAGGCGACCGCCTCGGGGCGCAAGGGGATGGTGTCGGTGACGATCACTTCCTCGATCTCCGACGCGGTGATCCTTTCGAGCGCCGGTCCCGACAGCACCGGGTGCACCCCCATGGCCAACACCCGCGCCGCCCCCCGGGCCCGCAGCGCTTCGGCGGTCTTCACCAGCGTACCGGCGGTATCGATGATGTCATCGACGATCACGCAGGTTCGGCCGGAAACCTCGCCAATGACGTTCATCACGTCGGCCTGGTTGGGGCTGGTGCGGCGCTTGTCGACGATGGCCAGCCCCGCCTCAAGTCGCTTGGCGAAGGCCCGCGCCCGCTCCACCCCCCCGGCGTCGGGAGACACCAGCACGAGATCGGGCAAGGCCATGCGTTTCAACTCATCGATCAGCACCGGCGCGGCGAACAGGTGGTCCACCGGGATATTGAAGAACCCCTGGATCTGCCCGGCGTGCAGATCCATGGTGAGAATGCGGCTGGCCCCCGCGGCGGTGAGCAGATCGGACACCAGCTTGGCGGTGATGGGCACCCGCGGGCGGTCCTTGCGGTCCTGGCGAGCGTAGCCGAAGTAGGGCAACACCGCGGTGACGCGCGAGGCCGAGGAGCGCCGGCAGGCGTCCAGCATGATCAGCAGCTCCATCACCGTGTCGTTCACCGGGGTGCAGGTGGACTGCACCACGAACACATCGCCGCCGCGCACGTTCTCGTCGATCTGGCAGCCGGTCTCGCCGTCGGAGAAGGTGAACAGGCGAACTTCCCCTTGCGGGATCTGCAGGTAATCGCAGATGCGCTCGGTGAGCGCCGGGTTGCCACGACCGGAGAAGATGACCAGTGGAAGTTGCTCGTGCATGGCGTTCCTCTCGCCCCCTCACTTCCCCGGCACCGGGGACCGCGGCTCACGAGGCCTGGCTGGGGCGGCAGGGCTCGAACCTGCACATGCGGGATCCAAAGTCCCGTGGCTTACCAGTTTGCCGACGCCCCAGTCGGGTCGAAAGTCTAGTACGCCGGAAGCGAGGTGTAAACCTTCATTGGAAGCTCGTTCCCCCCTCGCGGAGGGGGAGACGAGCGCCCCCGTCCGTCGCACCCGCGGCGCACCCGCTCGCCCACCTCCGCCCCGGCCCCCACTGCCATCCACCAGGTGGGCTGGACCCCCCTCACTCGTCGGGAGTTGGCTCGTTGGTCCAGTACTCCTGCGCCAAGAACCGCGCCGAGAGCTGTTGCGAGCGGGAGCGGCCGTTGCCGTCCTCACCGGGCTCGCCGTGCTCCGCCACCACCCGCTCGTACTCCGCCAGGATCGTCGCCTCCAGCATGCGCCGCGTCTCGGTGTTGAGCGGGTGCGCCACATCCCGGAAGGACCCGTTGCGCAGGCGTCGCGAGGGCATGTTCACCAGCAGGGTCCCCTCCTTCCCCTCGGAGACCCGGATATCCCCCACCAGAAAGCAGCCGTCGATGACGATCTGGGCGAACGCCCGCACCTTTCCGCCGCGATTCAAGGTGATCCGGACATCGGTAATTTCCACGTTTCCTCCCCCGCCAACGGGCGGAGCTGCGACGCTTCCCGAGTGAGCAGAGGGGCCACCAGCGCCCCCCGACCAGCGCACCGGCCGGCACACGCCCGTGCCCCTGCCTCGTCATCAAGAAGGGCGAACACCGTGCCCCCGCTCCCAGAAAGCATGGCCAACCGTGGATGCTCGCCCGCAAGCGCCTCGAGGCGCTCCCTCACCTCGGGAAACCGCTCCATGACCGCCGGCTCCAGGTCGTTTCGGCAGGACTCCAGCGGCAGTGAGCCGCCCCGCCTCACACAATCATATATCGGCGAGGGAGGAGCCGGACGCAAGGGGGGGGCGCCGAGGGAGGCGTACACCTCGGCGGTGGACACCGGCACTGGCCCGGGGAGGAGAACGACCCACCAGGGCGGCAGATTCGGCAGCGCCTGTAGCTCATCTCCCCTGCCCGTGCCCCAGGCAACTCCCCCGAGGAGGAAAAACGGGACGTCGGCGCCCAGGGCGCTCGCCATCGCCTGCAGCTCCGCCAACCCGGCGCCGAGGCCCCACAACTGGTTGAGCCCCACCAGCGCCGCTGCGGCGTTGGACGACCCACCGCCCATCCCGCCGGCCACCGGGATGCGCTTGTGCAGGATCAAGCGCGCGCCCAGGCGCGTGCCACTGCGCCGCTGCAGCTGGCGGGCGGCCCGCACCACCAGGTTGTCCTCGCCGGCCGGCGCCACTCCCGCTGGCCTGACCTCCAGACCGACGCCCTCGTCTCCGGGCTCCATGATCAAGGTGTCCCAGACCCCCACCGCGGCCAGCAGCGTCCGCACCTCGTGGTAGCCGTCCGGCCGCCTGCCCAGCACCTCCAGGTGGAGATTGACCTTGGCCGGACAGCGCACCACAAGCCGCCCCGCCCGCGCGGTCATGAGCCACACCGTGGCCAGCTCAGCCAATCCGGAGGCGACAGGGCGAAGCCCGGCCCCCACTCTGCCAGCTCCAGCGCCAGCCGCTGTTTGCCGGTCACCGCCCGGATCCTCCCCGGCACCCGGCCGTGGTGTCGATCCATGCGAATCACCACCCGCGCCGAACCCTCCCCCTCCAGGCGAATCTCCAGGCACCGCAGAGGCTGGCCAGCGCAGCGCGCCAGCAGCCGTCCCTCAGCCAGGCGGGCCATCAACCACCCCGACTGACCCTCCAGGGGTGCCACCCCGAGGGGCAACCTGCCTGCCAGCAGTGTCGCCCACAGCGAGGCCTCGACGGGCAGGCTCACGCCCCCGGATAGCCACAGGCGACCATCCGGCAGGGGGGAGACGCAGCGATCGCCCCGGCTACGCGCTGCTCCGCCGTCGGCGTCAAACCAGCCTTCCCAGACCACCCCACCGGGGGGCATGGACACCGAGACCGCCAGTTGTCCCGGCTGGAAACGCACCACCGTGGGGAGGTCCCGCTGCCCGCAGCAGGTGAGCCGGTACAGGGCGGCGAAGGGCGCCGGTGGTTGCGCCAGCTCCTCCCACCCCGCCAAGGCTGGTTGGTCCACCGCGACAGTGCGGCAACCCACCGCTGGAAGCAGCAGCAGGGCCACGGAGCTGACGCACCGCACCCAGCTAGTGCGGGGCATCCCCCTCCAGCTCCGCGAGCTTGGCCCTGATCCGTTCCTCCTGGCCGTCCTCTTCGAATTTCATGGTCAGGGCCTGCCGGTAGGCTGCGGCGGCCGCGTCGCGCTCTCCCCGTCGGGCGTGCAGGTCACCCAGGTGTTCGTGCACCGTGGGGTCGTGGGGTTCCAGGCGCGCCGCCTCCCGCAGATACCGCTCGGCGCGCTCCAGGTCACCCAGGCGGAAGTACACCCACCCCAGGGAATCCAGGTAGGCCCCCGAGGTCGGGTCCAGCTCGACGGCGCGCGAAATCATGCTGAGCGCCTCATCGAGGTGGACGTTGTGGTCGGCGAACATGTAGCCCAGGTAGTTGAGCGCCGCGGCGTTGTCCGGCTGCCGCTGGAGCAGCGAACGAAACTCCTTGACCGCCTCATCCCAGGAGCCCGACCGTTCCAGGGCCGCCGCCAGGGCGAACTGCACCGAGTCGGCCTCGCCCAGGCGCGCGCGCGCCGCCCGCGCATGCTGGACCACCTCCGGGTAGCGGCGGCGACGCTGCAGCGCCCCCAGGGCCGAACTGACATCCTCCTCGCTGCCCGCCAGCAGGGGAGCCAGGAGCGCTTCGGCGGCGGTCTCTTCCCCCAGCGCCAGGAGAAACTCGGCGCGCAGCGACTGGGCCAGGCGGGCTTCCTCGCCGGAAAGCTGGCTGCCCAGCGAATCGAGCCACGCCAGCCCCTGCTGCCACTCCTCCCGCAGACGGAAGTACTCTCCCCACAGCGCCAGCACCCGCCGGGAGGGGGGGGCCAGGGCCAGCCGGTCGAGCCACTCCCGCGCCGCCTCCGGCCGGCGATCCACCAGCTCGATGGTGGCCCGCTCCTGGGCAATGTCGAGGCCGATGGCGGCGGCCTGGACCCCGGCGCTCACCGCCCGCTGCCAGAGCCCATCCAGCAACTGCCGGGACTCATCCAGGTGACGAGTGTCCAGCAGCAACCTCGCCAGACCCATGGCGGCGTCGGCATCCTCGGGGTCGGCGGCCAGAAGCGCGCGAAAGTACTGCTCGGCGACGTCGATCTTGCCCTTTCCGGCGTTGAGCAGCGCGCCCAGGAACAGGGCCTCGCGCTGCTGGGGATCCTTGGCGAGCACCTCCTCCACCACCGCCAGCGCCTTGTCGCGCTCGCCAGCCCGGGCCCACAGCGTTGCCAGCCGGCTGAGCCCGGCCAGAGTCGTACCTTCCCGGGCCAGGAACTCCTCCATGAGCTGCGCTGCCTCCGCCACCTTGCCATCGTTGGCGAGCGCCTCGATCAGCTCCGCCGTCGCGGGCTGACGGGTCTCCCCCGCCTGGCGCGCCCGATTCAGGTACTCCTCCGCCTCCTGGGGCCGCCCGGCCAGGCGCAGCGCCGAGCCCGCCAGCAAGTTGAGGCGGGGGTTGCGCGGCTGGTCCGAAAGCAGAGGCTGCAGCGCTTCCAGCGCCTCTTCCCCGCGGCCCAGTTGCAGCAGTGCCTGCGCCAGCATCAGTCGCGCCGCCTCTCCCTCGGGCACCGCGGTCAGCCCTTGACGGAGGAAGGGCACGGCCTTTTCCATCTGCTGGGGCGAGGAGGCCGAACGCGCCAATAGCATCCCCAGCACCGCATTCGCCGAGCTGGAGCGCCGGTCCAAGGCGGACAGCTCGGCCACCGCCTGCTCCGTCAGACCCACCGACGCCAGGGCGAGTCCCAGCTCCTCCCGCAACTCCTCGTCAGCGGGCCGCAGTGCCACCGCTTCCCGCAAGAGCTGCAGACCCTCGCCAATTTCCCCGGCCTCCAGCCGCATCTGGGCACGCGCCACCAGCGCCAGCTCGGCGCCCTTGGCGGGCCCCGGCGCCGGCGGAACGGCGGTCGAGGCGCACCCCAGCGTGCCCAACGCCGCAACGACGATCCATGACCTCAGTCGCACCATCGCCTCCGCCGGCATTGTACCTTCGATGGCGCCCGCGGTCGTGTCGCCACCGTCGCCGTCACCCCGGTCGAGGCTTTTCTTTCCTCTATACTTCCGCGGGTGAGCACCCAGACCCTCTTCTCGCACCGCACCTTCAGCGAATTCGACCTGCCCGAGCCCGTCGCCCAGGGGATCCGGGACGCCGGTTTCGAGCGCTGCACCCTGGTGCAGGCGGAGGTGTTGCCCTTGACCCTGGCCGGTCGCGACGTCGCCGCCCAGGCCCAGACCGGCACCGGCAAGACGGCCGCCTACCTGGTGACGGTCTTCACTCGTCTGCTGTCCAGGCCAGCCGAGCACCCCGGCGAACCCCGCGCGCTGATCGTTGGCCCCACCAGGGAGCTGATCGTGCAGATCGCCCACGACGCCCAGCTGCTGGGGCGCCACACCGGCCTCACCACCCTGGCGGTGTTCGGCGGGATGGACTACCGCACCCAGCGGGAGGAGCTCTCCCGCGGCGCCGACGTCCTCATCGGTACCCCGGGGCGCCTCCTGGACTACCTGCGCCAGGGGATCACCTCCCTGCGCAGCGTCGAGGTGTTCATCGTCGATGAGGCGGACCGCATGTTCGACATGGGCTTCGTGGAGGACATCCGGGCCATCGCCCGGCGTCTGCCGCGGCCCGGCAAGCGGCAGACGCTCTTCTTCACCGCCACCCTGTCGGCCCGCGTCCTCGAGCTGGGGTGGCGGGAGATGCGCAACCCCGCCGAGATCGTCGTGAACCCCGAGGAGCTCACCCCCGAACGGCTGGAGCAGTGGCTCTACCACGTTGGCTCGCGGGAGAAGCTGTCCCTCCTGCTGGGGCTCTTGCGGCGCGAGGCAAGCGAGCGCACCATGGTCTTCGTCAACACTCGCGAGGAGGCGCGCCGCCTGACCGAGCGTCTGTGCGCCAACGGCTTTGCCGCCCGCGCCCTCACCGGCTCGGTGATCCAGAAGCGCCGACTCAAGGTTCTCGACGACTTCAAGGCCGGCACGCTGCCGGTCCTGGTGGCCACCGACGTGGCTTCCCGGGGCCTGCACATCGAGGGGGTCAGCCACGTCATCAACTACGACCTGCCCTTTGACCCCGAGGACTACGTCCACCGCGTCGGTCGCACCGCCCGCGTGGGCGCCCGTGGCAAGGCCATCTCACTGGTCTGCGAGAACTTCGTGTACTCCCTGCCAGCCATCGAACGGCTCCTCGGTTCTCCCATCCCGGTGCGCTGGGCGGACGACGAACTGCACGTGCGGCCGCTGGACTCGCCTCCCCGCCGCGCGCCCCGCCGGGGGTCGCGCCGCGGGCGCCGCTAACGGGGTCCCGGCTCTCCCCACGACTCCGGCATGGCACCGACCGCCTCGCGCAGCAGGGCGAGACCGATGGCCCCAGGAATTGCAACCTCCCCAGCCAGGCGCCGACCGCCGCGATCCCACACCGCAAGGCCGCGCTCGTCCAGCACCAGCACGGTTGCGCCGCTGATGGCGAGGGCGCGGGGCGGGCGCGGCAGCGCCTGACGCCAGCGCTCCTTGGCGGGGGGAGAGGCACCGGGGCGGATGCGCAGGCGCACCAACGCTCCGCGACCGTCCGCCTGGGTGACGGCGAGCAGCAGCTCTCGGCCGGACTCGTCCACCGCCATGGCGCCGATCTCCCCTCCTGCGGCCATGACCTCCGTACCAGCTCCTCCGATGCCCGCCAGTGCCAGCCGCCCACCCGCACACCCCACCGCCAGCCACTCCCCGTTGGGTGCCAGTACCACGCGCTCGGCGAGGCAGGGGACGGCCACAGGAACGAGCCGCCCCTCGCCCCCGGCCACCACCACCCACGCGCCGGGCGACTCGGGCGCCGCGCCCACCAGCGCCACCGCCAGCCCGTCGGAGGTGACCGCCGCGTGCCGTATCGCCGAGACGCCGGGAAGGGGAATCTCGCGAATGGTCACCCGCTGGGGATAGGCGAGAAGTGCCAGCTGCTCCGGCATGACCACGAACATGCGATCGAACTCGTCGAAGAACAGGGGGAAAAGCCTGCCCTGCTCGACCTTGACTCTGCCGTCAACGCGCACCACCGCGGTCGCATCGGTGTGCGTCAGGGGAACGATGACCGCCCCATCGGGGGCGGCAAACACCGCCGCACCCGGCTCTGACAAGGGCACCCGTGCCCGCACCGATGGGGTGGCGAGCTCCACCAGCACCACCTCGCCGGGCCCCAAGACCGCCGCCACCGCCGCCAAGAACAGTGCCCCGTTCACAACTCAAGGATATCCCAGACGTTCTCCTGCACGTCCGCCCGGCCCGCTACACTGCTCGGTGTGACGACGACGCTGGCGGAAGCACTCAAGGGTTATGCGCTGGGCGAGCTGGGGGTCGCCCTGGTGGGGATCGCCGATGCCTCCCCCCTGGAGGACGGCGACCGCCTCACCGCCTGGCTCGCCGAAGGTGCCCACGGCGACATGGAGTACATGGCTCGCACCGCGGCGGTCCGCCGCGATCCTCAGCTGTTCCTGCCCGGCGCGCGGAGCGTCGTCGTGGTGGCGGTGTCGTACCGGGACGAGGTCGCCTCTCCGACGAACCCTCCAGCCGGCGCCGTCACCGTCGCCCGCTACGCCCGGCGGCGCGACTACCACGACGTGATTCGCCGGCGCCTGGTGCGCCTGGGACGGTGGCTGGTCTCGCAGCTACCGGGGTGCCGATGGCGGGTGGGGGTGGACACCGCCCCGCTGGCCGAGCGCGAGCTGGCCCGGCGCGCCGGGCTCGGCTGGATCGGCAAGAACACCTGCCTGATCAACCGCCGGCTGGGCAGCGAGCTGCTCCTCGGCGCGCTGGTGACCGACGCCGAACTGACCTGCGACGGGCGGGCCACCTCCCACTGCGGCCGCTGCACCGCCTGTCTCGACGCCTGCCCGACCGCCGCGCTGGTGCGCCCCGGTTTCCTGGATGCCCGGCGCTGCATCTCCTACCTCACCATCGAACATCGCTCCCCGTTCCAACCCTGGCAGGCCCGGGCCATCGGCAACCACCTGGCCGGGTGCGACATCTGCCAGCAGGTGTGCCCCTTCAACCGGCGCGCCCCGCGCTCGTGTGATCCGGCGTTGCCGCCCCGCCCTCACCTGCAGTCGCCGGCGATCGGCGCGCTCTCCCGGCTCGACGAGTCGGGCTGGCGGCAGTTTGCTGCCGGCACGCCCCTGCGGCGACTGGACTTCGCCCGCTTTGCCCGCAACCTGGAGGCGATAGGACGCAACGGAGAAGCCAATCCACCTCGGCCTCCTGCTTGCCCGGAACAGGGTCGCGATCGGCTTCCTCGCCGGGGCGCTTGACACCGCGGGTCACAAGGACTATAACAACGCACTCAGGGGGGGTGGTGCGGCTCCCCCGGGAGGAGTGGTCAAACCACGAAGCCTGAGATGGGCTGCTTCACCCGTTCACAGCAACTGTTCGTTTAACCGAAACGCCCGATGTTGCCGACAGGGGCAGCACGGGGTAAGAATCTGTCAGGGTTGTTGTCCTCTTCGAGAAGGAGGAAAGGAGAAAACGATGTCGAGGAACAAGGTTATCGTCGGTGTTGCGTTGCTCGCGGTGGCGATGTTCACGGTGAGCTGCGCCAAGCCCCCACAGCAGGAGATCGACCAGGCCAAGGCTGCCCTCGCGGCCGCGGAGCAGGCGGAGGCCGCCAAGTACGCTGCCGACGCCTACGACCAGGCGCAGCGCGCGATGAACGCGGTCAACGCCGAGCTGGAGGCGCAGAACGCCAAGTTCGCCCTCTTCCGCTCCTACACCAAGACCAAGCAGCTGATCGTGGATGCCACCAACGCTGCCAATGCCGCCAAGGAGGCCGGGATCGCCGGCAAGGAGCGCGCCAAGAACGCCGCTCAGGCCGCCATTGACGCCGCCAAGGCCGCCCTCACCGCCGCTGGTGAGGCGATGACCGCGCTGGAGAATTGCCGCCGCAAGCCCAAGGACCTCAAGAAGGACCTGGAGATGATGAAGGGCAATCTGGACGCCTTCACGGGTCAGATGGGCAACATCGAGGGCGCCTTCGCGCGTGAGGACTACTTCGGCGCCAAGGCCCAGGCCGAGTCGCTCAAGGGCCAGGTCGACGCCATGACCACCGAGCTGGCGGAGGTCAAGGCCAAGATCAAGTGCTGAGCACGACGATCGAGATGTTCGCCAGGCCGGCGACCCGGACAGGTCGCCGGCCTGTTGCTTCCTGGGCGATCCTGCTCACCCTGACCATCGCCGCCGGCTGTGGGACGTCCGCCCCCACCCCGGAGGAGATGCAGGGCGCCCGGGAGGCGGCGCAGCGAGCCATCCGGCTGGTGCGCCACCGCCACCCGGAGCAGTCCCGCTACCTCCAGACGCTGCTGGCGCAGGCCGAGGTCATCACCGCCGTGGAGGCCGCCGCACCGTTCTGGCGGCGCACCCCGGGCCGGACCGAAGCCGCATGGCTGCGGGTGGCGACCGCCGCGGCGCAGTCGGCGCGAAGCTTCCGCCAGCAGGACGAGAGAGAGCAGAAGGCCTACTGGTCAGCCCTGGGCCCCACGTTGCTGGCGGTGCAGCGAGCCCGGCAGCAGATCCGCGAAACCGGCCTGGGCCGGCGCGAAGCCGCTGCCTTTGCCCGCGCCACCGCCACCTACGAGGCGGCTCTACGACTCGCCGAGCTGGGCGACTGGCAGGGGGCGACGCAGGCGCTCGGCGAGGCGCGGCAGGCCGCACTGGTGGTGCATGGCTCGTGGTCCGACCTGCACAGCCGTTTCGCCGACCCCGAACTGCGTCGCCAGTGGCAGCGGTGGGCCAACGAGGCCATCGCCCATTCGCGGCTGCATGGAACGACCGTGATTCTGGTGGACAAGCTCAACCGCCGGCTCGACCTCTACACCGGCGGAGCGCGCGTGCGCTCCTATCCAGCCGAACTGGGCGCCAACGGCCTGCGCCGCAAGTCTCACTCCGGGGACCGAGCGACGCCCGAGGGGATCTATCGCGTCGTCGACCTGAAAAGTGGCCGCCGCACCAAGTATTACAAGGCATTGCTCATCGACTATCCCAATGAAGAGGACAAGGCGCGCTTCGAGGCGGCGCGCCGCCGCGGCACCATCCCCTGGCGGGTGGGCATCGGCAACCTCATCGAGATCCATGGCGGCGGCGGCGAGGGTACCGACTGGACCGACGGTTGCGTCGCCCTCACCAACCAGGACATGGACGAGGTGTTTGCCGCCTCCCGCCTTGGTACACTGGTGGCCATCGTGGGGACGTATGTCCGCTGAGCTTGAGCCTCTGCCGCCCCCTCCACCCCCGCCGGGACGCCGGCGCTGGTTGCGAGTCATCGCCATCCCCGGCCTCGCGATGCTCGTGGTGGCGCTCGGTGTTGCAGCTGTACTGGCGCGCTTCGGCCACGCCTACGCGGCGTACCCATTCCTCCACGTTCCCGATGAGCGCGCCGCCACCGGTGATGCGCAGGCGCTGGGGCAACGGGCTGCGCGGGCGGCCACGGCCCTCGATCGGCTGCGACCGACCGGCACGTACCTCGTGGTGGACACCTACCGCAACCGCCTGCACGTGTACCGCGATGGCGAACTGCTGCGTACCGCCATTTGCTCCACGGGCACCGGCATCGTCCTGCGCGACCCCAGAACCGGACGGGAATGGGTGTTCGACACCCCCCTGGGCGAACGGATCATCGAGACCAAGCGGCGCAACCCGGTGTGGGCCAAGCCGGACTGGGCCTTCATCGAGGAAGGGATGCTGCCCCCGAAGGACCCCAACGAGCGATTCGACGATGTCTCTCTCGGGAAATTTGGTCTCTATATGGGGGATGGTTACATCATTCACGGCACGCTCTTCAAGAGCTTGCTGGGCCGCCGGGTGACCCACGGCTGCATCCGACTCGGAGACGAGGACCTTGAATTCGTCTACAACACCACACCCATCGGCGCTCGCGTTTTTCTCTATTAGCCTGCTGCTGGCGGCGGTAGGTTCAGTGGGCGCTGGTGACGTCCCGCCGCGTGCCACCCAGGTGGCGGCGCTGGAGATGGAGCTCTCCCTGGCGCGCCGGCCCGACGTCTATCTGGTGCTCAACCCCAGCGCTCGCCAGCTCGAGGTGAAGGTGCGCGGAGTGGCCCTCGATCGCATTCCGCTGCGGGGAGTCGAGAAGATCCTCCACGTCCCGCTCCTGTCGGCCAGCTCGCCACCCCCCTTCCCCCTGCCGGCGGTATGGCGGGTGGTAGACGGCCCCGGTGACAGCGACCGCGAGTACATCGCACCCACAGAGCTCCGCCCCTACAAGGCGGAGGGCTACGACGACCCGCCGGCGGCGGCGACACCGACTCGCCCGGGCGCCCCTCCACCGACTGCCACGCCCATCCCCGAGCCGCCCGCCTCGTACCGGGCCCAGCTGGATTGCGGGTGGGATCTGTGGATCACCGAGACATTACCGCCACTGGGGTTTCTCGCCCGCGCTCGCGCCGCCGTGCGGGACGGATGGGAGCGGCTGCGCGGTCGCGGCACTCATCCTCGACCGGCCATTACTCTCGCCATGGACCGGGACGACGCCAAGAGGCTGCATCATCTCATGCGCAGCGGCATGCCCCTGCTGGTCCTCGCCGACCCGTAGGTACTCAGCAGCTGCGGCGGCGACGTCTGCCGGCACAGACAACCTGGCGGGTGTCATTGTCCCTGGACACCAACCGTCAGTAAACGGGGAAGATCGATCCGACACCCCTCTCCCGCCACCGTCACTGCCCTGCGCCACGTAGGGCCTCCGATGCGCGATTCACTCGAGGTTGACCGGGCGAGAGCGGCGGCTGCTGGTTCGCTGTGACGGGCAGATCAGTTCATGCGCAGGCGCTCGACGCGGGCCACCACGTCACGGAAGCCGGGGTTGCGCGCCAGCACCTCGGCGTAGTGGCTGAGAGCCGAAGCCGTGCTGCCACCCGCCTCCAGGGCGCGGCCCAGCTCGTAGTGCAAGCCAACCTCGACTTCGGGCGGCAAATCTTTCGCCTGCAGACCCTTGGCGTACCACCCGGCGGCCTCCTCGTGGAGACCCTTGTCCACGTAGCAGGCGCCGATCATGCTCACCGCCTCCAGGTAGAGGACCGGCGACTTGAGAGCCAGCTGGAATTCGCCGATGGCCTCGTCCAGCAAACCCATCTCGCGGTAGGCCAGGCCCAGGTTGAAGTGGGTGTCGTAGTCCTCTTCCGAGAGCTGTTCGGCCACGCCGCGCTGAAATTCTCGAAATAGCTCCTCGATGGACTCCTCTTCCTCCCCGCGCGCCTCGCCCCGCGCCGCAGCGACCAGCTCGTCCTCGGCCAGCTCCCGCTCCAGCTCGGCGGCCAGATCGAAGAACTGCTCTTCTTCGCTGAACAGCTCCGACGCCGATCCCTCCGCCGCGGCGGCCACCACAGACGTTTCGTCCCAGCCACGGCTCTTGAGCAACGCCTGCCTGGCCAGTACCGCCGGGTGATCGCCGAAACTCTCCTGCAAGCGGGCGAGCTGGCGAGCGGCGTCCTCCCGCAGCCCCTGTTCAATGAAGAAGTCCAGCTCCCGCA
The DNA here is from genome assembly GCA_039961755.1 of Acidobacteriota bacterium. Classification (GTDB taxonomy): domain Bacteria; phylum Acidobacteriota; class Thermoanaerobaculia; order Thermoanaerobaculales; family Thermoanaerobaculaceae; genus CALEVZ01. Next base: position 21,740 of record JABRVY010000080.1, read on the forward strand.
GTTGTTCATCGGTGGGACCGGCCAGCAGCCCGGAGACTTCCAGCAGCTCGACGCTCTGTTCCTGCGCTGTGGGCTCGGGAGGGGTGGTGTGAATCGCGGGCAGGGGTTCGCCCGCGGGCTCGAGTACCAGCTCCGGGCTGTCGAGCACACCGAACTGGCCCGACGCGCCGGCGAGGGGCACCTCGAAGGACACCTCGGCGGCCGCCGGCTCCCAGCCCGGGGTGGCCGGCGCCGGCACCTCTCGCTCCATGGGCGCTGGCTCGGGCGCCGGCTGGGGCGGTGGCTCGGGCGCTGTGGTCACCGTCGGGCGGCGCGACCGCTTGGCCGCTTCGAAACCGAGCATGGCCTCCAGCTCCTCCAGCTTGACCCGCCCCACCCCAGAAGGCGTGGCGGCTGGAGGTGGCGACGCGACACTGCGCGAGGCTGGCGGGGCCAGCAGGGCATCGAGATCCAGGGTCGCCGCGGGGCGCTGGATCCTGGGGGACGCGGGTGCCCCCGTGGGGGCAGCGGGTGTCCCTGCGGAGGGAGCGGGGGCCGGTGCCGGG
>JABRVY010000081.1:0-1501 GCA_039961755.1 Acidobacteriota bacterium
CCTCCCAGGCGAAGGTGCCGCGCCGCCACCCCCGCGCCGCGGCACCTTCGCCTGGGAGGGGGTCTGGTTCGCCTACGAAGGGGAGCGCTGGGTGCTGTCCAACGTCAGCTTCGCCGCCGCCCCGGGGGAGCGGCTGGCGGTGGTGGGGCACACCGGCGCCGGCAAGAGCACTCTGGTCAATCTCTTACTGCGCTTTTACGACGTCCAGCGGGGGCGCGTCATCGTCGACGGGACCGACGTCCGCTCCCTGGCTCTCGCCGACCTGCGCCGCCGCTTCGCCGTGGTGCTGCAGGACGTGGACTGCTTCGCCGGCACCCTGCGCGACAACGTCAGCCTCGGCCGGGAGGGACTCGACGACGCGCGCATCCTGTGGGCGCTGGAGCAGGTGCAGGCCGGACCGCTGCTGCGGCGGCTCCCCCTGGGCCTGGATACGATGCTGGGGGAGCGGGGGGCCGGCCTGTCGGTGGGGGAGCGCCAGCTGGTTTCGTTCGCGCGGGCGCTGGTGGGCGACCCGGAGTTTCTCATCCTGGACGAGGCCACCGCCTCCGTGGACCCCCAGACCGAGGCCCTGATCCAGGAGGCGCTCCACCGGTTGCTGGCCGGGCGGACGGCCCTGATCATCGCCCACCGCCTGGCCACGGTGGTGGGGTGCGACCGCGTCCTGGTCATGCACGCCGGCCGCCTGGTGGAGCAGGGGCGCCACGAGGAACTCCTGGCCGCAGACGGTATTTACAAGTCTCTCTATGAGTTACAGCTCTTCGCCGGGCCCGCGGCAGCGCCCGCCGGCGCCTAGCCTGCTTCCCCCAGGTCGACCTGGACCTCGCCGTGGACCACCCGCACGGGGAACGTCCGCAGCGGCTCCTCGGCGGGAGGCGAGAGGGCGGCCCCCGAGCGCAGGTCGAACTCGGCGCCGTGCAGCGGGCACTCCACCGTGCAGCGCACGCGGTCCACGCTCCCCTCGTGCAGGTAGGCGTGGGCGTGGGTGCAGATGTTCTCCACCGCGAGGAACTTCTCCCCGCAGCGGTACACCCCGACCTCGACCCCGCCCACCAGGACGCTGCGCCCCTCGCCGTCCTGGAGATCAGCGACTCGTGCCACCGTGTGCCACATGCTCTCCCTCCCCACCCGGGGGGTACCCCGCGCCCCGGTAGCTGCTATCGTACCGCCGCCCGGGAGTGCCATGGAGAACTCGACCAGCCTTGCAGAACTGCGGGAAAGCATTGCCGAGGTGGACCGCGCCCTGCTGGAGCTGCTGCGGCGGCGCATGGAGCTGGCCGCCCGGGTGGGGCAGATCAAGGCCGAGCGCGGCACCCCGGTGGTGGTCCGGGACGTGGAGGAGAAGGTGCTGGCGCGCGCCCGCCAGCACGCCGACGCCTGCGGCGTCACCCCCCGAGTGATGGAGGCGGTGTTCCAGGCGGTCATGGCTGGTTCGGTGGAGCGCCAGCACCGGGTGGGCACGGCGCTGCGCGCCTCCCGGGGCGGCCGCGTGCTGCTGCTGGGG
>JABRVY010000082.1:0-1911 GCA_039961755.1 Acidobacteriota bacterium
AGCAGCGGGCCTTCGTGCGGGGATGGGGGGAGGGGCCGTCAGCCCCGTAGCACCCGGGCGGCCGCCGCCAGGGCCGCCTCCACATCGGCGTCGGAGATCTCGTGGTGGGTGACCAGGCGCACCTGCCGGGGACCGAACGCCCCGCACAGCACCCCGCGTTCCTTCATGCCGGCCACGAAGGCGGCGGCCGGCGGCAGCTCGGGGTGGGCCGGTGCGGTGAGGGTGGCCACCACGATGTTGGTGCGCACCCCGGCGGGGTCCAGCTCCACCCCCGGCAGCTGGGCGAGCCCCCGGGCCAGGCGGTGCGCCCGCTCGTGATCCTCGGCGAGGCGCTCCACCATGCGGGTGAGGGCCACGATACCGGCCGCCGCCAGCACCCCCACCTGTCGCATCCCTCCCCCGAACAGCTTGCGCACCCGGCGCGCCTCGGCCACCAGGTCGGCGTTACCCACCAGCAGGGATCCCACCGGCGCCGCCAGCCCCTTGGAGAGGCAGAACATCACCGTGTCGCAGCCGCGCGCCAGCTCCGCTGCGGTGGTGGACAGGGCAGCCGCGGCGTTGAAGATGCGGGCTCCATCCAGATGTACCTTGAGCCCGTGCCGGTGCGCCACCTCGGCGAGGGCGCGGCTGCGGGCGCCGTCCATGGGGAGGCCGGACCACAGGTTGTGGGTGTTCTCCAGGCACAGCAGCCGGGTGGGGGTGCGGTAGGTGACCGGGGGGTTGATGGCCGCCTCCACCTGGGCGGGCTCCAGGAGCCCGTCGGTGGTGGCCACCGGTCGTGGCAGCGCCCCCGACCACACCGCCATGGCCCCCATCTCGAAGTTGAAGATGTGGGCCCTGGCCTCCAGGATCACCTCGCTGCCCGGCTGGGTGTGCAGGTGGACGGCAATCTGGTTGCCCATGGTGCCGGTGGGCACGAACAGCGCCGCCTCCCGCTCCAGGAGGGCGGCGGCCAGCTCCTCCAGGCGACGGACGGTGGGGTCCTCCTCGTAGACGTCGTCCCCCACCTCCGCGTCAGCCATGGCCCGGCGCATCTCGGGGGTGGGGCGGGTGACGGTGTCGGAGCGCAGATCGATCATGACGGGTATCATAGGCGGTCATGGGATCGGCAACCCCCCGGGATTTCCTGGCGCTGGACAAGGGTGGCGGGGTGGAGGAGCTGGAGCTCGTCGGCAACGGCTTGCGGGTGCTCCTGGTAGAGAACCGCTTCGTGCCGGTGGTGGCCGTGTGCGTGGTGTACCACGTGGGCTCGCGCCACGAGGTGAGCGGGCAGACCGGTGCCACCCACCTGCTGGAGCACCTGCTCTTCAAGGGATCGGCCAGCTTCAACGCCGACAACGGCCGGCCCATCGCCCGGGTGATGGAGCGGGTGGGAGCAGCGTTCAACGCCACCACCTGGCTGGATCGCACCAACTACTACGAGACGTTGCCGGTCGAACACCTGGACCTGGCCCTCGCCGTGGAGGCCGATCGCATGCGCGGCGCTCTGCTGCGGGAGGAGGATCTGGCCACCGAACTGACGGTGGTGCGCAACGAGCTGGAGCGGGGCGAAAACGACCCCTTCGAGGTGCTCCTGAAGGACTCCTTCGCCACCGCCTACCGGGAGCACCCCTACCGGCACCCCACCATCGGCTGGCGGCACGACGTGGAGAACACCACCATCGCGACGCTGCGGGCCTTTTATGACACCTTTTACTACCCCGACAACGCCACCCTGGTGGTGGTCGGCGCCTTCAACCGGAAAGCCCTGTTGGGGCGCATCGCTCACCACTTCGGGTCGCTCCCCCGCGCCGGGCGCCCCATCCCCCGCGCCGTCACCCAGGAGTCGCCCCAGCAGGGGGAGCGGCGGTTCAAGATCCGGCGACGGGGAGAGGTAGGGTGGGTAGGGCTCACCTGGCACGTCCCCCCCGC
>JABRVY010000083.1:0-1707 GCA_039961755.1 Acidobacteriota bacterium
GGCGGGGACCCCGGCGGCGGGAGGCGGGGCAGGGGGAGCTGCAGCCGCAGCAGGAGGCCACCACCCTGAACCGGGTGCACGCGGCGATGCTCCTGCAGGCAGGGGGCCAGGCCACCGCGTTGCGGCAGCTGCTCAAGGCCGAGGTGGAGCGGGGGCCGGAGTTCGTGCGGCTGGCCAACGCCCTCTCGGCGCTGTACCCCGGGGGCAGCGAGGAGAAGCGCCTGCTGGATGCCATGTTGCTGGCGGTGCCCAGGTGAAGGTGCAGCTCGGCGCGGCCGTGGTGAGGTGGTCGGTGGGGAAAGATGCACCACAGAGACACGGAGAGCCCAGAGAGAGGCGGGAGGAAACTCCCTCTGTGTCCTCTGTGCCTCTGTGGTGAATTGAGCGGTGGGAAGCATGCACCACAGAGACACCGAGAGCACAGAGAGGGCAGGAGCTTCCGACGGGGTTGCCAGCTACCATGAGGGGAGTTGAAGGCCGGAGGAGAACCATGGCCGTGGCCGAGCGCATCGAAAGGAATCCGAAGATCATGCTGGGGAAGCCGGTGATCCGCGGGACGCGAATCACCGTCGAGTTGATCCTGCGCAAGCTGGGCGAGGGCGCCACGGAGGCCGAGCTCCTGGACGCCTACCCCGGATTGACGGTGCAGGATATCCGCGCCGCCGTGGCGTACGCGGCGGACGCCCTGGCGCACGAGGAAACGATTTTTCTGACCCCCTCCAGTCGGGCGGCTGAAGGCTAGGGATGCGTTTTCTGGCGGATGAGAGCTGCGACGCTGCGGTGGCGCGCGCGTTGCGGGCCGCGGGCCACGATGTGGTGGAGGTGCGTGAGGTGTGCCCGGGTGCCGATGACGAGGCCGTGGTCCAGCTGGCCGTGCGTGAGTCCCGGACGCTGCTCACCGAAGACAAGGACTTTGGTCAGCTGTTTTTCGCCAGTGCTTCCCAATCACCCGGGGTGGTGTTGATTCGTTTCCCGGCCTCCGGCCGCCAGGCCATGGTGCAGGCCGTGTTGGCCCTGGTGGCGCGGGCCGGACACGAGCTCGGAGGGCGGTTTGCGGTGGTACAACCCGGGCGGATTCGTATCACCGACCGGTAGATGAAGAATCTTCTGTGTCCTCTGTGCCTCTGTGGTGAAAGGGTGGGGGGGTGGTGATGTACCACAGAGACGCGGATCGCGCAGAAAGTGGGACCGCATGAAGATGTCCCTGCCCTTGGGGTGAAGAACCGGAGGTGGAGTGATGGAACCCTGGTACAAGGTAGCCACCCCGCGCAAGGAGGTGCGGGAGGGGCGCTCCTTCAACCCTGACGAGTTTGCCATCGCCCTGGAGCAGGTGGTGGCGGGCACCGCCCCCGACGACTACTGCGAGCCGCGGCAGTTCTTCGCCCGCACCTGCTGGACCCGGGCGCTGCGCGAACACGCGGGGATGGTGCTGCGCCGCCTCGCCGGTCGCACCGACCACACCGCCCCGGTGCTGACGCTGATTACCCAGTTCGGTGGCGGCAAGACCCACACCCTGGCGGCGCTGTACCACCTGGTGCGGCTGGGGGAGGCCGCCGCGGAGCTGGACGGGGTGGCGGCGCTGCGGCACCAGGCGGAGCTTTCCGAGCTGCCCCGGGGCAGGGTGGCGGTGTTCGTGGGCAACGCCTGGGACCCCCAGGAGGGGAGGGAGACGCCGTGGATTGACGTGGCCCGGCAGCTGGCGGGGGA
>JABRVY010000084.1:0-15779 GCA_039961755.1 Acidobacteriota bacterium
ACCTCGACCCGGGGCGGCGCCCCCGCATCCAACCCCCGCCGGGCCGCGAAGGAGCGCCAGGCGGCGCGCGTCGCGGACGTCCAGCGGCGGGGGTCCCACGCCTGGCGCAGGCGGTCGGCCATGAGCAGGCCCCGCCGGATGGGATCGCTCTCCCGGCCCGAAGAGCCGTTCTCCCAGCCGATCCAAAAGGTGCGGCTGACGATCAAGGCGCCGCTGACGCGCCGCACCCCCGCCTGGTTGAGCGCCTGGGCGACCAGGAAGGCGTTCTCCAGGTGGAAATCCGGGTCGCCCCCCCCCTGGACGACCAGGTCACCGCGCACTTCCCCGCGCTCGGCGACCACGTCGCCGCGGGCAAAGAAGCGCGTCTCGAAGCGAAACTCGCTGCCCAGCCGCTCCAGCGCCCACAGCGACGTCGCCACCTTGACCACCGAGGCCGGGTTGATCCCGCTTTCACCTCCGTACTGGGAAACGATCGTGCCCCCCGGGCCCTCCACGTACCAGTTCATGGTTAACGGCGGCGAAGAGGAGCGCCGTTGCTGGCCCGGCACCGACCGAGAGGCGGGCTCCGCGGCGCCGTCAGCGGCCAGCGCCATGAGCACGAGGAGGCACGGAAGGACGCGCACCACGACCGGTCATTGTAGCCTCGCTCAACGGTACGGCAGCCACAGCCCCTCCCGCCATCGCGAGGGCGACCGTCGCCGCGCTGCCGATGACACGCGCCAATCACTCCGCCTTCACGGGTACCTGGTATAGCTTTCTTTTCATTTTTCGCATAGAGTGGGGAGAGTAGGAGGAGGTTCCACCCATGCCACGGGCACCCAGGTATTACGTCGATGGCGCCTTCTACCACGTCTATGCTCGCGTCAGCCGGGGCGAGCACATCTTCGCCGACGAAGAAGAAGCCGCGCGTCTCGTCGATGTTCTCCACGAGGTCAAACGGCGCGACGGCCTGACCATCTTCGCCTGGTGCGTGATGGCCAACCACTACCACCTGGCGCTGCGCACCTCGGCGGTGCCACTGTGGCGGTCCATGCGCCTCATCCAGTGGCGGTTCGCCCGCGAGTACAACCAGCGGCGGCAACAGCGCGGGCCCGTCTGGCAGGACCGCTACCAGGTAAAGATGATCGCCGAGCCGCGCCAACTCTTCCAGGTGATCGCCTACATCCACCTCAACCCGGTGGTGGCGGGGGTCGCGGAGGACCCGGCCCGCTACCGCTGGAGCGGGCATCGCGAGCTACTGCGCGGCGGCGAGGGAGCACTGGTGGATGTGGATGCCACGCTGCTGCTGTTCGGCCGGCAGCGCTCGCAGGCCCGGCGCGCCTACGCCCAGTCGGTGCAGGGGCAGCAGCAGCAACCGTGGATTCGGGAAGGGTTGGGCAAGACCCCGTGGTGGCGTGGTGGGCGCGAAGAACTGGATGAGGGTTCCTGGGCCGATACGCCGAGGCCAGCGCTGGCCCACGCCGTCAAGCGGCGCGATGACGGCGAGGTTGCTCTCTGGGTGGACCGAGCGGCCGCAGCCCTGGAGATCGCGGTCGAGGCGCTGGGAAGTCCGCGCAAGACCCGTGCCATCGTCCAGGCACGGGAAGCCATCGCCGCGGTCGGGGTCGAACGCCACGACATCGGCGTCGGCCAGCTGGCCAGGACGCTCGACGTGCCTCCCAGCACGGTCAGCCGGTGGCTGACCCGCGCGGCCCTCCGCCGCCAGCAGGACGCCTCGTTCAGGGCGCGCTGCGATGAGCTGGAGCGAGTGCTGGCCCAGCAAGAACCGACCGAGCTACAGAATTGACAGCAAGGCTATACCAGGTACCCCACCAGGAATCGTGACGCGAAGACCGGGTCGCTGGTGACGTTGAGGCCTAGCCTCCGCAAGCCCGCCTCGTCCCCGGGGGTGGGCAGGTGGGTGGTGTGAAACTCGCGCCCCTGGAGTTCCTTCAGCTTCTCCATGGCGACCTGGGCGGCGGGGTTGGTGGTGGCCGAGATGGCCAGGGCGATGAGTGTCTCATTCAGGTCCAGGCTCACCGAGCGCATGCGCAGGGTGTGCTTCTTGAGCGCCGCGATGGACTCCACCACGCTGGGGGCCAGGAGGTGGATCTCATCGGGCAGGCGCGAGAGGTGCTTGATGGCGTTGAGCACCACCGCCGAGGCGGCGTGCATGAGCGGGGAGTTCTTGCCAGTGACGATGGTGCCATCGGGCAGCTCGACGGCGGCGCCGCAGAACGTCCCGTTGTTGCCCTTGCCGTTGGCCTCGGCCGCCGCCGCGGCGAGGCGCGCCGGGGCAACCACGGCGCGATGCTCCGGATCGAGCCCCAGCTCCCGCATGATCAGCTCGGCGCGCTCGGCGTCCTCCCGCTCCACCAGGCCGAGGGCATATTCGCAGGCGTAGCGAAAGTAGCGCCGGATGACCTCCTGACGCGCCGCCTCCTGCACCATGGCGTCGTCGATGATGGCAAAGCCCACGCGGTTGACGCCCATGTCGGTGGGAGACTGGTACATCGTCCCCCCACCCGTGATCCGCTCCAGGATGCGGCGAAGCAGGGGAAAGGCCTCCACGTCGCGGTTGTAGTTGACCGTCTGCACGCCGTAGGCGGTGAGGTGGTAGGGGTCGATGAGGTTGACGTCGCGCAGTTCCACCGTCGCCGCCTCGTAGGCAACGTTGACCGGGTGCTTCAAGGGCAGATTCCAGATGGGGAAGGTCTCGAACTTGGCGTAGCCGGCTCGCACCCCGCGCCGGTGCTCGTGATAGAGCTGCGACAGGCAGGTGCCCAGCTTGCCGCTGCCCGGGCCCGGACCGCTCACCACCACGATGGGCCGTTCGGTGGGGATGTACTGGTTGGCGCCGTACCCTTCCTCGCTGACGATGAGATCCACATCGGTGGGATAGCCGCGGGTGGCGCGGTGGGTGTACACCGCCACCCCGCGGCGCTCCAGTCGCGCCTTGAAGACTCTCGCCGCCGGCTGCTCGTCGTAGCGGGTGATGACCACCGCCCGCACGGCGAGGCCCCACTCCCGCAGGTCGTCGATCAGCTTCAAGGCATCGGCGTCGTAGGGGATGCCGAAATCGGCGCGCATCTTCTTGCGGGCGATGTCGCCGGCGTAAATGCACACCAGGATCTCGGCGCGGTTAGCCAGCTGCCGCAGGAGGCGGATCTTGACGTTGGGGTCGTAGCCGGGCAACACCCGCGCGGCGTGAAAGTCGTAGGCCAGCTTGCCGCCGAACTCCAGGTAGAGTTTGTTGCCCGCTCGCTCGCAGCGCTCCACGATGGGGCGGCTCTGCTCGGCGAGGTAGCGCTCGGTGTCGAAACCGATGGCGGTGATCACGATGGGCGACCCTCCGGGCGGGTGCGGCCGCGCCGCCAGCCTACCACGCCCACCGCTTTCCAGGGGGCGGAGCTTCGCCTGCCGAGAAAACCGAGCGGTGCGAGCGAGCCCCAATTCGCTCGAAGGTCCGGCGCGCCCGGTTGACTGCTGCCGCCCCCCCTCACGGCCAGGCTTCGTCAGCCAGCCACGGTACGGAAAACGACAAGATGGCTATACCAGGTACCCCACGAGATGTCGATGCGAACCGTACAAGAACCAACGGGGAGCCGCCACGACCATGCCGCGACGCGTTGCGATGCTCACTGCTCTGCTGGCCGCGCTGGCCAGCGCCCAGGAACGACCCCGGGTGACCCCCGTGGAGGTGGTCAACCTGCCCGAGGTGCTCACCGTCAAGGGAGAGGTATCCCTGGCCGGCAAGCTGGCCCGCACCTCGCTCGTGTCACTGGCGGATGTGCTGGTGCCGCCAGTCCGGCGAGAGGACACCACCCGGCTGGTGGACGCTGGGGTGATCGCCGCCGACGGCTTTGCCCAGGGGGTGGCCACCCTCATCGGGGAGGTGAAGGGGCCCCAGGGAAAGGTGGGAGATGTAGGGGCCATTCTCCTCCCCGACGAGGAGCGGGTGCTGCGCGCCCTGGCCGAGCGCGGGCAACTGCTGCTGGCCACCGAGCTCAAGGTCACGGCGATCCCCGCCGGAGCGGCGTACTTCGCCGCCGAGCCCCTGCCCTTCACGGTGGCCTTCCCGCGGTACCGCGTCTTCCTCTACAACGCTGGCGAAAAGACCGTGAGCGTCACCCTGCACGCCTACCTGACCGAGTGAGCGGCGGCGGCGTCAGCGGATCTCGATGGGGGGCAGCCACACGGCGCCGGGTACACGGGGGACCACGAGGTGACCCTGTGCCAGCTCGCGCAGGAAGGCCCGCAGCGATGCCTCCTCCCCCTGCTGCATGAGTCGCTTCCAGATCGGCTCCGGGCGCGGGAAGAAGTCCAGCTGCACGGGGGCATCCGCCGCCAGCCCCGCCTCCTCCCGCGCCGCCGCCAGCGCCTCCTCGAAGCCACCGAGGCCGTCCACCAGCTGGCGCTCCAGCGCCTGGGCGCCGGTGAAGACGCGCCCGCGCCCCACCGCGTCGACCTCCTCCCGACTCATGCCCCGCGCCTGGCTGACTCGCTCCACAAAGGCGTCGTAGATGCGCTGGAGCTGCCGCTCCACCACCTCCCGCTGGGCCGGGGTCCAGGGGTCCAGGCCGCCGTAGATGGCGGCGTTGGGGGAGGTGTCGATGCGCCCCCAGGTGATCCCCAGTTTGTCCTCGAAGAAGTCACTGGTCGCCAGGTGCCCGCCGAAGACCCCGATGGATGCGGTGATGGTGCCCGGGGAGGCAAACACCCGCCGGGCGCCGCAGGAAACCCAGTACCCCCCCGAGGCGGCCACGTTCCCCATCGACACGATGACCGGGATCTCCTCGGCGGTACGCGCCATCTCGGCGCGGATGATCTCGGAGGCGACGGCGCTGCCACCGGGGGAGTCGACGCGAAAGATGGCCGCCTTTGCCCCCGACTGACGCACCTGGCGCCATGCCCGGGCCAGCGTGTCGGCGCCCATGACATCCCCGCCGAACATGGGCATGGGCGAGAAGCCACTCTCGCCACGCATGATGGCGCCCTGCCCCACCACAACGGCGATCTTCGCGCCGGAAGTATCCGGTCGGCTGCCGCGCAGCAGACGAGTCAGGGTCACCTCCTGCAGGCCTTTCCCCTCCAGGGTGGCGGTGTCCTGCCGCACCGACTCCCAGTCCGCCAACTCGTCCACCATCCCGGCGGCCAGCGCCTCCGGTCCCGAGAAGGGCCCCGCGGCGATCCAGCGGCGCGCCTCCTCCTCGCTCACTCCCCTCCCCTCGGCAATGCCCGCCGCCAGCTGCTCCCCGTAGGAGGCCAGCAGCCACTCCATCATCTCCCGATGGGCAGGTGTGAAATCTTTGTGGGTGTAGAAGTAGCGTGCGGTCTTGTAATCGCCGATGCCGGGAAACTCGGGCTCGATGCCGAGCTTGTCGAAGGTCCCCCGCATGAATGGCACGCGCGCCGCCAGCCCCACCAGATTGACGTCCCCCAGGGGATTGACGACGATGCGGTCGCAGGCCGTGGCCAGGTAGTACTCCAGGTTGCCGGGGGCGAACTCACCCGCGGTATCCAGGTAGGCCGTGGTGGGTTTGCCGGCCTCGGCGACCCGCTGCAGCAAGGTGCGCAGCTCCTGCAGCGTGGCGAGCCCCGTGGCCAGGTCGCTGATGCGTACCCTTACCGCCCGCACGCGGGCGTCCTTCGCCGCCGCCACCAGGCCATCGCGCAGGTCCCGTCGGCTTGCCGGCATCGGCCCGAAAAGTCCTGCCAGCGGCACCTCCGGAGAGGCCTCCGGAATGGCACCGCCGATCTCCAGATGCAGCACCGCCTGCCCCGGCAGGTGGCGCGCCGCCACGCCGACAGCGATGAGGATGCCCAGCACACCCAGACCCACGACGCCCATCAGGACCAGTAACCAGACCAGTGCTCGGGTTCCGCTGCGCATGTCACCTCCCGTGCTGCTCGGAGTATCGTACGATGGATCGCCGGCAGCGCCGAGAGGCGTGCGGCAGGCCGCTGGCCGACGGGTGGGGGCACGAGCCGAGAAACGGACACGACCATGGCCATCATCACCATCTCGCGCGGCACGTTTTCCGGGGGAAAGCGGCTGGCCGCCTGCCTCGGGGCAACCTTGGGCTATCGCGTCCTCAGCCGCGAGGTGCTGGTAGCCGCTGCCGAGCGCTACGGCGTCCACGAGGAGGTTCTGACCAAGGGCATCGAGCATCCCCCCAGCTTCTGGGAGCGTTTCAGTCTCGACCGGCAGAAGTACCTGGCCGCCATCACCGCGGCGCTGTGTCAGGAAGCCCTGGCGGACAACGTCGTCTACCACGGCCACGCCGGCCATCTGCTACTGGCCGGCATCGCCCATGTGGTGCGCGTGCGAGTGATCGCACCCATGGCCATGCGCTTGCCCGAGGCGATGGCCGCCCACGGTCTGGAGGCCAAGGCCGCTGAAGGCTACATTCGCGCCCGCGACGAGGAGCGCGTGGCGTGGACGCGTTTCCTGTACAACGTGGACTGGCATGACCCCAGCCTCTATGACCTCATCATCAACCTGGAGAAGATCCCCCTCGACTCGGCCTGCCTCACCATCGCGGCGGTGGCCGATCGGCCGGAGTTCCGCGCCACCCCCTCGTCGCGCCAGGCCCTCGCCGACCTCTTCCTGCTCAACCACGTCCGCGCCTCCCTCTTTCTCAACCCCGAGGTGGGAGCGGCGGCCGCCATGGTCGAGGTGGGAACGCGGGACGGGGTGGTGACGCTGGCGGGAGTCCTGCCCTCCGAGCGGCAACGGGTCGCCGTCCTTGGCGCCGTGCGCGCGCTCCCCGAGGTGCGGGAGGTGAGGGCCGAGCTGCTGGGCGGACGGGTCTAGAACGCGACCGTTACCCCAGGGTAACAAAAGCACAACCATCGTTCTAACACCAACTTCACAAACAAGGGGTATTGGCTGCCGCGACAACGTCGCAGTTTCATGGTCCGTGCTGCGTAACGCAATGCCACTCGTGACCTTGCACAGCAGCGCGAAAGCCTTATGGGAAAAGCGTCTCGTCACTCTTGTGAAGCGCGGCACAAGACTTGCTTGCATCAGGACGGGTGAACGGACGGGAGGCCGCCCGCACAACCTTGAAAACGAGAAGCGGGGAGGTGGTGCAATCACTCGAATGCGACGGGAGGAAGGACCTCCAGCGACCGTGCCGGCGAGCCGGCAGGCGCGAACCACACAGAGATCAACATCAGCATCCTGCCCGGAAGGCGGGATGCGGCGAGGAGGCAAGCTATGCCGAGTTTTGTGAACCCGGACAAGTGTGACGGGTGCAAGGCGCTCGACAAGACCGCCTGCCAGTACATTTGTCCCAACGACCTGATGGTCCTCGACAAGGAGAAGATGAAGGCGTACAACCGCGAGCCCGAGATGTGCTGGGAGTGCTACAACTGCGTGAAGATTTGCCCCACGCAGGCGGTAGACGTGCGCGGCTATGCCGACTTCGTCCCCATGGGGGCCTCCGTGGTGCCGATGCGCTCCACCGACAGCATCATGTGGACGGTGAAGTTCCGCAGCGGCCAGATCAAGCGGTTCAAGTTCCCCATCCGTACCACCCCCGAGGGGCAGGCACAGCCGGCCGGCGGGTGGGAAACCAAGGCCACGCTGGATGACGCCACGCTGTTCACCGAACCCGCTTCCCTCGGCCTCCCCGCCGTGTGGACCAAGTGAAGGAGGCTGCCATGGTGGACTTCAAGACCGTCGAGGTAGATACCGATCTCCTGATCCTGGGAGGCGGCATGGCGGCCTGCGGCGCAGCCGTGGAGGCCGCGTACTGGGCCAAGCAACACGGGCTCAAGGTAACCCTCGTGGACAAGGCGGCGGTGGATCGCTCCGGCGCCGTGGCCATGGGCCTTTCCGCCATCAACCAGTACGTCGGGTTGAAGGACGGCCAGAACACCGTCAAGGACTACGTGGACTACGTCCGCAACGACCTCATGGGGGTCACCCGTGAGGACCTGGTGGCGTCCATCGCCCGGCACGTGGACTCCACCGTGCACCTGTTCGAGAAGTGGGGCCTGCCCATCTGGCTGGACGAGAACGGTGGCTACGTGCACGAGGGCCGCTGGCAGCTGATGATCAACGGCGAGTCCTACAAGGTGGTGGTCGCCGAGGCGGCCAAGAACGCCCTCGGCACCGAGAACATCTACGAGCGCGTGTTCATCGTCGGCCCCATCATGGATGGCGAGGAGTGCAAGGGCGCCTACGGCTTCTCCGTGCGCGAGAACACCTTCTACGTGTTCAAGGCGCGCGCCACCCTGGTGGCCATGGGAGGCGCAGTGCACGTGTTCAAGCCCCGCTCCTCCGGTGAGGGCCAGGGCCGCGCCTGGTATCCGCCGTGGAACGCCGGCGCTTCGGCCTACTTCACCCTGATGGCCGGCGCCGAGATGACCTGCCAGGAAGTGCGCTTCATCCCGGTCCGCTTCAAGGACGCCTACGGTCCCGTCGGAGCCTGGTTCCTGCTGTTCAAGTCCCGGGCCACCAACGCCTTCGGCGGCGAGTACATGGTCGAGCGCAAGGCCGAGCTGGCCAACTGGGCGCCCTATGGCCACGTCAAGCCGATCCCGGCCAATCTGCGCAACTACCTCGGCATGCTGGACGTGATGCAGGGCAAGGGCCCCATCTACATGCGCACCGAGGAAGCGATCCAGAAGATCGCCGACACCTACAAGGACGACCCCAAGGCCTACCAGAAGAAGATGAAGGAGCTGGAATCCGAGGCCTGGGAAGACTTCCTCGACATGACCATCTCCCAGGCCATCCTGTGGGCGGCCAGCAACGTGCAGCCCGAGGAGAAGTCCTCGGAGATCGCCGCCGCCGAGCCGTACTTCATCGGTTCCCACTCCGGCGCCTCCGGTGCCTGGGTTTCGGGCCCCGAGGACCTGCAGACCGAGGAAACCAAGAAGGAGTACTTCTGGGGCTACGACGGCATGTCCACGGTCAAGGGCGTGTTCTGCGCCGGCGACGCCTCGGGTGCTTCCTCCCACAAGTTCTCCTCCGGCTCCCACGCCGAGGGGCGCATCGTCGCCAAGGCGGCGATCCGCTACCTTGTGAAGGAGAACCCGCCCAAGCCCACGGTGGACGCCGCCAAGATCGAGGCTCTCAAGGCGGCCACCTACAAGCCGCTGTTCCACTACGAGCAGCACAAGAACGCCACCACCCAGCCGGAAGTCAACCCCCATTACATCCTCCCCAAGATGTTCATGATGCGGCTGCAGAAGCTCATGGACGAGTACGCCGGCGGCGTCAGCGCCCAGTTCACCACCTCCAAGCCCCTGCTCACCCGGGCCCTGGAGCTGCTCGCCCTGCTCAAGGAGGACTCCGCCAACCTGGGGGCCGCTGACCTTCACGAGCTGATGCGGGCGTGGGAGAACGTCCACCGCATGTACCAGGCGGAAGCGCACGTGCGTTCGATCCTCTTCCGCGAGGAGACGCGCTGGCCGGGCTACTACTTCCGCGCCGACACTCCCAAGCTGGATGAGGAGAACTGGCACTGCTTCGTCAACTGCGTCTACAACCAGTACACCGGTGAGTGGAAGATGCTCAAGCGGCCGATCCTGCACATCTTCGGCCCGCCCAAGGAGCATGAGCTGCTCGGCGGTTGATTCCCGACAACGCAACCCCCCCGGGCGTCACACGGCGCCCGGGGGGTTCCCCTCTTTCTGCCCCCCGGTGAGGCCTGGTCATGACTACTGATGGAGTTGAGTTCTGCCCGCACTGTCATGAGCCGCTGAAGAAGTTCACGCTCCCTGACAACACCGGCTGGCACGAGCCTTACCACCTGGCCTGCTTCAACGATGCCTGTCCCTACTTTCGCCGTGGCTGGGTGTGGATGTTCGAAAAGTACGGAGTGAAATCGTCCTACCGTCACCGCGTGGATCCGCGCACCGGCGCCGCCTCGCCGCTACCGGTGTGGTCGCGGGACGCCCTCAAGGATCGCATCATCGAGGATGACGCCAGTAGCGGCGCCACGAGCCCACCACCGAGTCCTGGTAGCACTGCCACTCGTGCTGATCAACAGGTGGCGGGCGAGCAGGCCGCGATTGGCGTGATCCCCGAAGGCGACTTGGGGACGGGGGGGACAACGTGACCGTACCAGCCACCGAGGTGCCGGAGGCCCTGCGCGGCAAGCGTCAGCTTTCGGCTGGTGAGAGTTTCGCCTTTTCCTGCCATCCCGGCGTGCCCTGTTTCAACCGCTGCTGCGCCGACGTCAACATCATCCTCACGCCCCTGGATGTGCTGCGCCTGGCCCGCCGACTGGATCTGCCCACCCGCGCTTTCCTGGATCGCCACACCCTCACTCCCATCACCAAGGAGCTGCACCTGCCGGTGGTGATGCTGCGCATGAACGACGACGAGCGCAAGAGCTGCCCGTTCGTGGGGGAGCAGGGGTGCACGGTGTACGAGGACCGCCCCTGGGCGTGCCGCATGTACCCGGTGGGGATGGGCATCCCCCCGGCGCGCGCCGGCGTCGAGCCCCAGCCGGTGTACTTCCTGTTCGAGGACGACTTCTGCGAAGGGCGGTGCGGCGACCGCCGGTGGACCGCCGAGCAGTGGCGGGCCGATCAGGGCGTGGACGAGCGCGACGCCCGGGAAGCCGGCTACCGCGCCATCGTGTCTCACCCCTGGTTCATCGGCGGGCGCACGCTGGACCCCAAGCGCATGGAGATGTTCTTCACCGCCGCCTACGACCTCGACTCCTTCCGCTCCTTCATTTTCGAAACCACTTTCCTGCAGCGCTTCGAGCTCGACGCCGAGCTGGTGGAGCAACTGCGCAGCGACGATGAGGCGCTGCTGGAGTTCGCCTGGCGCTGGCTGCGCTTCGCCCTGTTTGCCGAACCCACTCTCACGGTGCGCCCCTCGGCGCCCGCGCAACGGAGGACCTCATGAGTGCCGCACCTCAGCAACACCCGCTGCTCGTCGTGGGCGCGGGGATCTCCGGCATCACCGCCGCCCTCGAAGCCGCCGAGGCGGGGCGCAAGGTGGTGCTGGTGGAGCGCGAGCCTTACGTGGGCGGACGCATCACCCGCACCCACCACTACTTCCCCAAGATGTGCCCGCCCTCCTGCGGTCTGGAGATCAACACCCGGCGGTTGGAGCGCAACGCCAACGTGCGCGTCTGCGTCAACGCCGAGGTCACCGCCGCCCGGCGAACGGATACCGGCTGGAGCGTCACCCTGCGCCACCAGCCCGCCTACGTCAACCAGCGCTGCACGGCTTGCGGCGCCTGCACCCCGGTCTGCCCGGCGGAGGTGCCGGACCCCTTCAACCTGGGGCTCGGCAAGGTCAAGGCAATCCGCCTGGCGCACGGCAACGCCTGGCCGCGCCGCTTCACCCTCGACCGCGCTGCCTGCCCGGCCGGCTGCCGCGCCTGCGTCGACGCCTGCACCTACCAGGCCATCGACCTCGACGCCCAGGCGCAGGAGGAGACGCTGGAGGTGGGCGCCGTCGTAGTGACCACCGGGTGGAGCCCTTACCCCCTGGACAAGCTCCCTGAGCTGCTGGGGGGCATGGATCAGGACGTCATCGCCAACGTCCACATGGAGCGGCTGGCCTCCCCCGGCGGACCCACTGCCGGCAAGATCCTGCGCCCCTCCGACGGCACCGCTCCCCGGCGGGTGGCCTTCGTGCAGTGCGCTGGCTCCCGCGACGTCAACCACCTGCCCTACTGCTCGGCGGTGTGTTGCCTGGCCTCCCTCAAACAGGCGGTGTACGTCAAGGAGCAGCTCCCCGACGCCGAGGTGACCATCTACTACATCGACCGGCGCGCTCCCGGGCGCAACGAGGACGTGCTCACCCGGGTGGCCGCCATGGAGGGCGTCCGCCTGGTCAAGGGGAAGGTGGGCAAGATCGCCCGCACCAACGGGGTGCTCAAGCTCAAGGTGGAGGACGTGGAGCGGGGCGTGCTCAGCGAGGCCGAGGCCGACCTGGTGGTGCTGGCCACCGGCATGGTGTCCAACCTCAAGCTGCAGGCGCCGCCCTTCGGAGTTCTCCTGGACGAGGATGGCTTCGGCCTGCCGGGTCACGACCTCGGCCTGAGCGTCGCCGGAGTGGCGCGACGTCCCGAGGACGTCGCCGCCTCCGTACGTGACGCCACCGGCGCCGCCGCTCGCGCCATTGCAGCCACCGGAAGGAGGGGGTAGCAGCCATGCAACGCATCGGAGTATTCCTGTGCAGCGGTTGCGGCATCGGCGAGGCGCTCGATGTCGCTGCGTTAGAAAAAGCCGCCAGGGAAGAGAAGGCGGCCCACCGCGCCGTGCACCCTTGCCTGTGCAGCCCCGAGGGGGTGGCCACCATTCGGGCCGCCATCGACGACGGCAGCGTGGACGGCGTGTTGATTGCCGCCTGCTCCCCCCGCGCCAAGGTGGAGGAGTTCACCTTCGACCCCCTGAAGGTGGCGGTGGAGCGGGTGCCCCTGCGGGAGCAGGCGGTGTGGTGTCAGCCCCCCAATCACGAGGACACCCAGCTCCTGGCCGATGACCTCCTGCGCATGGGCATCGCCAAGCTCGCCAAGATGTCCCTGCCGGTGCCGTTTTCCGCCGAGATCTCCGACACCGTCCTGGTGGTCGGCGGGGGGGTGGCCGGCCTGGAAGCGGCCCGCGCCGCCGCCGCCGCGGGCCACCCCGTGGTCCTGGTGGAGGCTTCGGCGACCCTGGGCGGGCGCATGGCGGGGCTCACCCACCTGCTGCCCGAAGGCCCCCCCTATGACGTCCTCCACCCCAACCGCATCGCCGAGCTTCTCGCCAAGATCCAGAGCGACGACCGCGTCACCGTGTACACCAGTGCGAAGATCCAGCACATCGCCGGGCAGCCCGGGCAGTTCGCCGTCACCATCTCTACCCCCCAGGGGGAGCGCTCCTTCGTGGCCGGGGCCATCGTCCAGGCCACCGGGGCGCGCCCCTACGACGCCAGCAAGCTGCCTCACCTGGGCTACGGCAGCTCCCCCAACGTCATCACCTCGGCGCAGTTGGACGAGATGCTCGCCAGGGGGTCGCTCCAGCGCCCCGGCGACGGCGCTCTGCCGAGGCGGATCCTCTTCGTCCAGTGCGCCGGCTCGCGCGACCCCCAGCACCTCCCCTACTGCTCCGCCGAGTGCTGCGGCACCACCCTCCGGCAGGTGGCCACCATCCATCAGCGCCACCCCGACATCGAGACCGCCGTGGTGTACCGCGACATGCGCACGCCGGGTCAGCTGGAGCGCTTTTACCTGGCGGTGCAGAGCCAGCCCAACACCCTGCTCACCCGCGGCGAGGTGGAGCGGGTGAACGGCAACGGCCGCGGGCCCCTGCACGTCCACCTGCGGGAGAGCCTGCTGGGCAACGACGTCACCCTGGAGGCCGACCTGGTGGTGCTGGCCGTGGGCATGGTCCCCAACGCCGCCGACGGCGAGGCGGTGCGCGCCCTGCACGACGCCAAGGTGCGCGCCGAAAAGGGCGACTCGGAGACGCAGCGCCGGGACGCGGCGGCCCTCGCCGAGCAGCTGGCGCACCACGAGGGCACCGAGATCTTGCACCTGGAGTACCGTCAGGGGCCCGACATGCCGGTGCTGAAGTACGGCTTCCCCGACTCTCACTTCATCTGTTTCCCCTACGAGACGCGCCGTACCGGCATCTACGCCGCCGGCACGGTACGCGCCCCCATGGATCCCCCGCAGGCGGCCGAGGATGGCTGGGGCGCCGCCATGAAGGCCATCCAGTGCATCGAGGCGGCCAAGCGTGGCGCCGCCGTGCACCCGCGCGCCGGCGACCTGGGCATGCCCGACTTCTTCCTGCAGCGCTGCACCCAGTGCAAGCGCTGCACCGAGGAGTGCCCCTTCGGCACCCTGAACGAGGACGTCAAGGGAACCCCCCAGCTCAACCCCCTGCGTTGCCGGCGCTGCGGCATCTGCATGGGCGCCTGCCCCGAGCGCATCATCTCCTTCCCCGACTACGGGGTCGACCGCATCTCGGCGATGATCAAGGCGATGAGCGTGCCGGAGGAGTTCGAAGAAAAGCCGCGCATCGTCGCCCTGATGTGCGAGAACGACGCCCTCCCCGCCCTGGATCAGGCGGCGGCGCAGCGGCAGCAGTGGTCGCCGTGGATTCGCGTCATCCCCCTGCGCTGCCTGGGCTCCATGAACATCGTCTGGATCGCCGACGCCCTCTCCCGGGGCATCGACGGCCTGCTGCTGGTGGGTTGCAAGTCCGGTGACGACTACCAGTGCCACTACGTGCGCGGTTCGCAGCTTGCCCAGACGCGCCTCGGCAACGTCCAGGAGACGCTGACCCGCCTCGCCCTGGAGCCGGCACGCATCAAGGTGGTGGAGCTGTCGCACCACGAGTTTTCGCGCATTCCAGAGATCTTCAACGAGTTCTCAGCCGAAATCGAGGGGCTGGGGGCGAACCCCATGAAGGGGTTTTAGGACGAGCTCCGCCGAAAGGGAGTGACCATGGCTGCCATTCCTGCTCTGCTTCCCTCCACCGCGTTTCGCGACGAGCTGCGCCGTCGGGGCGGCGAGTCGGCGGCGCGCTGCTACCAGTGCGCCACCTGCTCCAGCGTCTGCGAGCTGGCCCCCGCCGCCCGGCCCTTCCCCCGCAAGCAGATGCTCCTCGCCCAGTGGGGCATGGCCGACCAGCTGGCCGCCGACCCGGCGGTGTGGCTGTGCCACCAGTGCAACGACTGCACCGTGCGCTGCCCGCGGGACGCACGGCCGGGCGACGTGCTCGGAGCGGTTCGTTCCCTGGCCATCGAGAAGCTGGCCTTCCCCGGATTTCTGGGCAGGCTGGTGGGTGCGGCGCGCCTCACCTGGCCGCTGCTCCTCGCCCTCCCGGTGCTGTTCTGGGTGGCGCTCCTGGGCCTGGCCGGTCGCCTCACCCCCCCCGCGGGGCTGGAGGCCGGGTGGGCGTACGACGCCCTGGTGCCCCACTCCTTTATTTATGGCGTCTTCTTCCCGGTCGCCGGCTGGGTAATCCTGGCCTCCTGGGTGGCCGGACGTCGCTTCTGGACGGCCCTGGGTGCGTCTGGTCCTCGCTCGGGATCGTTCCTCGCCAACCTCATGCCCGCCCTCGTGGAGGTGGCCACCCACAAGCGCTTCGGCTCCTGTGGCGCCGCCCGCCCCCGCAAGCTCGGCCACTTGACCCTGCTGTGGGGGTTCGTGGGCGCGGCGGTGACCTCGGGGCTGCTCATCGTCGGCATGTACATCCAGCACCTCCCCATGCCGCTGGCCCTCGACCACCCCTACAAGATCCTCGGCAACGTCTCCGCCGGCCTGCTCATCGTCGGCGCCGCCATTCTGGTGGGCAACCGCCTGGGGGACCGCAAGGCCGCCGGCGCCTCGTCCGCCTTCGACACCTTCTTCCTGAGCGTGGTCGTGTTGGTGATCGCGACGGGCATGGTGGTGGAACTGGCTCGCCTCGCCCATGCACCAGCCTTTGCCCTTTCCTCCTACATCCTCCACCTGGGCTTCGTCATGTCCCTCTTCCTCACCTTCCCCTACTCCAAGTTCGCCCACATGCTCTACCGCACCCTGGCCATGGTGCACGCCCGCATGGCCGGACTGGAAAAGAAGTAACTAATTCGCCCAGGGGAGCAGGCACCCTGCTCCCCTGCAATCACTTCGCCACCACCCCGGTCGAGGTGGGGTCTTCCGCCGCCCACTGGCTTCGTGTCCGTGACCGTGGCCGTGACCCTGGGTGCGCGGGCCTCTGGCCCGCACCGAGGGAGCGTGGGCCCAACGCTCGGTACCAGGTACCGCTATTCGTAGCGATTTCGAGATAGGCATGGCAGTGCCCGTGACCGTGTCGGTGACCGTGACCGTGGCCGTGGCCCTGGGTGC
>JABRVY010000085.1:0-1118 GCA_039961755.1 Acidobacteriota bacterium
GTCCCCGGCCCCGAGGCCATCCAGCTGGGTCGCCACGGCGTGATCCTGGCCAAGGAAGGGCGCACGGCGGTGTTCCTCCCCCAGGTGGCCAGCGAGACCGGCTGGGACCGGGACACCTTCCTGTCGCAGCTGGCCCGCAAGGCGGGGCTGGCCGCCGACGCCTGGCGGCGGGGGGCCAGCTTCGAGGTGTTCACCGCCCAGGTGTTCGGGGAGCCGGAGTGAGCCCGCGCCTCTCCCGCCGCGACCTGGCCCGTCTGGCCGGGCTGGCCGTCCCCGGAGCCCTGCTGGCCCGACGGGCCCGGGCCGCAGCCGGGGCGCGGGTGGGACTGGCTCCCCTGGCCGAGAAGGAGCTCACCCCCGCCGCCGCCCGCAGCGCCCTGGAGAAGGCCCTCGTGGCCGCCACCGGGGCGACCTCCGCCCTCGCCGCCCTGCGCGCCCTCCTCCCGGCCACCGAGACCGTGGGGATCAAGCTCAACTGCCTGGCCGGCCGCGGCATGTCCCCTCGTCCGGAGCTGGTGGAGGCCCTCGCCGCCCTGCTGCGGGAGGCGGGAGTGGGGCGGGAGCGCATCCTCGTCTTCGAGCGCTCCGCCCGGGAACTGCGCCGCGCCGGCTTCTCCCCCGGGGAACGTGAGAATTACCGCTGCGTGGGTATCGACAACGACTACGATCCCGAGCCCTCCACCTCGGGCTCCATCGGCTCCTGCTTCGCCCGCCTGGTCTCCACCACCTGCACCGCCCTGGTCTCCTTCGGGGTGGTCAAGGACCACGACCTCGCCGGGGTGTCCGCCGGGGCCAAGAACTGGTACGGGGTCATCCACAACCCCAACAAGTACCATGACGGCAACTGCGACCCTTACCTGGCCGACCTGCTGCGCCACCCCTTCCTGCGCCAGAAGGTCCGCCTCACCATCCTGGACGGGGCGACCGCCCAGTGCCACGGGGGCCCCGCCTTTCGCCCCGACGCCACCTGGCCTTTGGGGGTGGTGGCGGCCTCCACCGACCTGCTGGCCGCCGACGCCTGGGCCTGGCGGGTGATGGACGGGGAGCGGCAGCGGCGGGGGATGCCCACCCTGGCGGCGGCAGGGAGACCGCCCAGATGGCTGGCCACCGCCCAGGGG
>JABRVY010000086.1:0-3918 GCA_039961755.1 Acidobacteriota bacterium
GGGTGGGGGTGGACGGGGAGCGGCGCCAGGGCGATCTCCTGCTCGTCCACCGCTCCCAGCCCCTGGTAGACATCCTCAAGCGTTTCAATGCCTTCTCCAACAACGACATCGAGCGGCTGGGCGAGATCCTGGGGCCGGCCGAGGAGCTGGCGGGACTGATCGCCGCCCGCTGTCGAGTGCCCCCCTCCGAGGTGCGCCTGGAGACCACCTCGGGGCTGGGCAGCAACCTGCTGTCGCCGCGGGCGGTGGTGGCGCTCCTCAAGGAGTTCCGTGCCACCTGCGACCGCCTGGGCTTGCGGGTGCAGGATGTGTTGCCCCAGGCGGGCTGCGATCCGGGGACGGTGGCCCGCTTCTTTCCCCGCTTGACGAGCGGGGAGGTTGCGGCCTCCCTGGTGGGGAAGACCGGCACCCTGGTGATGACCGACGGCGGCGTCAGCGTGCTCGCCGGCTTCCTGTCCACCGCCCAGGGCGAGCTGGTGTTTTGCGCCGCGGTACCGCGTGCCGGCGGCCGCCTGCTGACCGCCCGCCGCGCCGAGGAGCAGTGGGTGCTGGAGCTGCTGACCTCCCAGGGAGGGGCGCGCCCGCTGCCCTGCTCTTCGCGGGTCCGGGAACCGGACGAGGCGGCCAGTATTATTCGGCTCAGGTGACGCAACACACGACGTTCGAGCTGAAGAATCTGAGGAAAATGGAGCGGGCTGCGGGGGCGAGGAGCTCGGACCAGGAATGCTGTCAGCGGGCGCGGGGCGGCCTTGGTGGCGGGAAGTATCCCGGTGGGCCGTGGTTCGCCGGGGTTCTGCGGGTTTGTGCAGTATCATGCCCCCGATGACGACACCACCCTCGACCGCTGCCCTCGCCAACACGTGCAAGGATGAACTCGCCACCCCGGGGAGGACGGCGCCCGGCCAGGCCCCGGCGTGGGATGGGGAGGCCGGGCCTCGGCCCCTGGCGAGCCTGTCAGCGGTCATGCCCGCCTACAACGAGGAGGAGGTCCTGCCCCAGGCGCTGGCCGAGGCGGTCACGGCTCTGGACAGGGTGGCCGAGAGCTGGGAACTCATCGTGGTGGACGACGGCTCCACCGACCGCACGCCCGAGATCCTGGCGGCGTGGGCCGCCCGTGAACCGCGGCTGCGCGTCCTCACCCTGCGGCCCAACCGCGGCTACTCCAGGGCCCTGGCGCAGGGTTTCGCCGCTGCCCGCCACGAGGCGGTGTTCTACACCGACGCCGATGCCCAGTTCGATCTCGGCGAGATTGCCGCCCTCGCCCCCCACCTGGCCCACCACCCCATGGTGGTGGGGGTGCGGGTGAAGCGGCGCGATCCCTGGCTGCGGCTGCTCACCTCCTGGGTGTTCAACCGCTTGCAGGGCATCGTGCTGGGCGTTCGCGTGCGCGACGTCAACTGCGCCTTCAAGCTCTTTCGCCGGTCTTTTTTCGAGCGGGTTCACCTCTCCAGCGACGGCTTCCTGATTGACGCCGAGCTGTTTGCCCGGGCCCGGCGGGCCGGCCTCAGCTGGGTCGAGGTGGGGGTCACCCACCGGCCGCGGAGGGCCGGGCACTCCACCGTCAGGGCCTCCACCGTGGTGGCCACGCTGCGCGAGCTGTGGGCGTTGCGGCGGAGCCTGTCGCAAGAGAGGACCAGCGCCCCCCCGGCTCTTGCCGGGGCGGCAGAGGTGGGATGGCTCCCTTATGGCGCGGCGAAACCGATAGGTCCGCCGGCCCCCGGGGGGGCTCGCCCACCTCTGCAGAAAACTGGCCCAGCCGGGGATGGTCGACGGACGCCCTGAGGGTCACCCGTGTGCAGCCGCGCCGTGCAACGTGACCTCCGACTGTTCCTGATCACTGTCGGCGTTTTCACCGCCGTCCATGCCATCCTGGCGGCGACGCTGCCGCTGGCGGGGGACGAGATGTACTACTGGGAGTGCTCCCGCCACCCGGACTGGAGCTACTTCGATCAGCCCCCCCTGGTGATCTGGGCGATGATCCCCTTCCGGGCCCTGCTGGGGGAGACGGCCCTGGCGGTGCGTGGCCCGGCGCTGCTGGCCAGTCTGCTCATTGGTCTCTTTTTCCTGCCCATTGTGCGGCGGCTGGGTGGAGGGCCGCGGGAGGCCGCAGGGGCCTACCTGCTGCTGCACGCCACGCCGGTGTTCTTCCTGGGGTCGTTTTACGCCTCCACCGATGTGGCCATGGTGGCGGCCTATCTGGCTGGGACCTGGGCCGCCATCGCCCTGGCGCAGGGTGAAGTGAGGGCCTGGTACGGGTTCGCCCTCGCCATCGGCCTGGGCTTTCTGGCCAAGTTCCCGGCCGTCTTGATGTTGCCGGCCCTCCTGCCGGTACTCGCGGCGCGGTACAACGGTCGGCGCTGGGGCCACCTGGCCACCCCGCACCCCTACCTGGCCGGCAGCCTGGCTGTCCTGCTCACCGCACCGGTGTGGGTGTGGGCGTTCCAGCACGACTTCGACAACATCTGGTTCCAGCTCGCCAGGCGGCACACCGAGCACCGCTTCACCTTCCTGCACGTGGTCGAGTTCCTCGTCTCGAACCTCATCCTCTTCACCCCCTTCCTGCTCGTCGGCATCGTCATGGCCCTGGAGCGGAGGTGGCGCGAGGCGGACCCCGCCTGGCGGGTGGTGGTGGTGGCTGCCCTGGCGCCGGTGGCGTTCTTCGCCCTGGTCGCCCTGCGCACCCGGGTGGGCGCCCACTGGGGTGCCCCGGGGCTCATCGTGGGGGTCGTCGCCCTGGCCATGACGGCGTTGCCCCGGCGGCGGGTGTTGCTCGCCCTGGGGGGGGCGTCGTGTCTGCTCCTGATGGCCGCCGCCCTGGCCACGGTGTTCAACCCCGGCCCGCTCCTCAACCTCCAGTGGTCGTACCGGGGTCGGCCGGAAACCTTCTCTACCAGCACCCTGGCTCGCCTGGTGGGCAACGAGGCCATCGTGGCCGAGGTGCGGGCTCGCCTGGGGCCGGGCGAGCTGGTGGCCTCGGAGAGCTACACCACCGCCCACCAGCTGGCCTTTCTCTCCGGGGGGGAGCTCGAGACCCGGCTCGCCCACATCCTGGACGGGCGCCACGGTCTGGCGTCCCTGTACTGGTACTCAGCCGATGAGCTGCGCGGCTGCGACGTCCTCTTCGTCAGCGAGCGCCCCCAGGTGGAGGAGCGCCTGCGCACCGTGTTCGCCTCGGTGGCAGAGGAACCGCCGCTGGAGATCGCCCTCGACGGGCGAGTGGTGCGCCGGATGCACTTTTTCCGCTGCCGGAACCTGCTGCACCCGGAGTCGGTGTTCACCCGCCTGGGCGAGCGGCGGCCCTTCCCGTGGGAAGCCCCGTAGGCTCTTGCGCGCTCTTGCGAGAGCCGTGATCGGCTGCCCGTTCATCCCCAACCACCCGTTGGTGTCGCGCGGCGGGGGTGCGAGGCCTTTCGCCATCACCGGGTGGTCCACCCCGACCGGCGACCGCGGCGCCAGGTTGCCCTCGCTCGGGTGAGCTCTGCTACCTTCTCCCCGGGAGGTCCAACCATGCGCCTGCGGACCTGGAGGCTTTCGTTTCTTCTCGCCTGTGCCGCCGTGGCGGCGGTGGCGCAGGAGCGGGTGAGTCTGGATACCCTGGTGGATCGGGGTCTCGCCGAGGCCACCGGGACTCCCAGCTACACCTGGCTGGCCGACGGCACGGCGGTCCTCCACGACCGCCGCGTGCCCGCCGCCCAGCGCACCCTGGAGCGCCTGGACCCGGCCAGCGGGCAGCGCACCCCCCTGCTGGATCCCAGAGGGGTCCTGGAGGGGTGGGCCAGGGTCCTGGGCGAGGGTGAGAAGGCCCCCCCCTCGCTCCCCTGGCCGGCGGAGATCCACCCCTCGGGGCGGGTGGCGCTGTACGAGCACCTGGGGGATCTGTTCCTGGTGGACCTTCCCGGCGGTGGGGTGCGCCGCCTC
>JABRVY010000087.1:0-1421 GCA_039961755.1 Acidobacteriota bacterium
GGCCGGGGGGACGGCAGCGCCCTCACCCCGCTTGCCTCCCACCCCAGCTCCGGCACGGAGTAGCTGCCCACCCGGATTTCCGTGGTCGAGGCGCCCCCGATGCCCTTCACCAGGGATGGGCGCACCCGCACCACCACGGCGACCACCAACGTGGCGAGCAGGATGACCAGCAGGACGAGCTGGCGGGGGTTCGATCTACTCGCCACCGATCACCTCCTGCCTGGTGGTCACCTCCTCGACCCCCAGCTCGGCCATCAAGGCGCGGTCCATGTCGGTGAAATAGGTGCTCACGGCCAGCTGAACCCCCACGTCCAGAGTGGTCTGTTGCTCGTCACCGCGCAGGGAAAGCCGCTCGATGATGGCCAGCTGCGGCGACTCCTCCAGCAGGTAGATGCAGCGCCGGATGTTTTCGTACATCCCGGTCAAGGTGTAGACGGCGGTGAACTGCACGAAGCCGGTCTTCTCATCCGTCCGGGCGCTGTAGTTGATGCGCTCCGGCGTCAGGCCAGCACGTCTGGTCCGCTCCACCACGTCCACCAAGAACGGCACCAGCCGATCCCTCATCCCGCCCACCTGCTCCGAGCGCACCAGCTCCAGTTTCGAACGCAACTCCTCGACGGTCACCTTGGCCCCGCCGAGGGCGCGCTGGTGTTGCTCCAGTTTCGTGACTTCCTCTTCGGCCGCCGCCACCTGGCGGGCCAGCCAGGTCCCCTGGCCGATCACCGCGCCGCGCAGGCCAGCGAGCCAGATGACGTTGGCCACCACCAGCACGGCGGGAAGGACCCACACGAACCACAGGCGCCCCCAGGCGCTGGCGCCCCTCATGGGCGCCCCCCGGGGAGGTAGCGGACCGCCAACTGGAAGCGGTACCCCCCCGGATTGGTGGCGCTGGGCGCCTCCTCCAGCGCCGGTACCGGTTCGGCGAACGAGGGATCGCTGAACAGGCGGGTCAGGAGCTTGAGCCAGGAGTCTCGCCCCGCCGCCACCCCCACCAGCGCCAGCCGCACTCTCCCCTTGTCATCCACCGAGGGAGAGATCGACACGAGCCGCACATCCCAGGGCAACACCCGCTCCACGTCGGCGAGCATCGTCGTCCACGCCCAGCCCCGCTTCCCGGCGATCTGACTCAGGGCAGCGGTTTCTCCCTGCAGCTGTTTCCACGGGACGACGGCGAGGGTGCGGTTCAGCTCCGCGACAGCCCGTGCCACCACCTCGCGCCGCTGCTGGAGGACCGTCAGCCGCTGGCGCAGGCCCTCCTCCTCCTCGCGCTTGAGGAGGAACTCCGATACCGACATGGCGGTGAGCGCCACCGCTGCCACCAGCAGGGCGCTGCCCAGCACCCACACCGGGCGGGTATTGAGAAACGGGGCGGAGGCCAGATTCGGGCGACGCATCATCCCTCCCCCTCCCACACCCCACCC
>JABRVY010000088.1:0-10413 GCA_039961755.1 Acidobacteriota bacterium
GTGCTGCGGCTGGTGCAGGAGCTGGAGGGTGTGCGGCCCGATGTGACGATCATCCCCACCGCGGTGGACGACGCCCTGGCCACCCCCGACGGGTCGGGGGTGGCCAGGGCGTCGTCCACCGCGGTGGGGATGATCGTCACATCGGGCCGCACACCCTCCAGCTCCTGCACCAGCCGCAGCACTGCGCCGGGGTTGAAGTCGGCCAGCACCACGGCGTTCTCCGGAACCGCCGCCAGCAGCCGGCGGGCGTACGCCTCGGCGCTGTGCTCCCAGCTCTTGGGGGGAAGCAGGAAGTAGGTGGCGTTGTCCCGACCGGGAAGCTGCCGCACCCCCAGAGACTCGCGCCCGACGAGGTGAGCTCCCCCGGCGGCGGCGCCGTACAGCGCCACCTGGAGCACCCCATGGGCGATGCACCACCGCAGGCTCGCCGCCGGCGGCGCCAGCAGGACGGCCCCGACCACCACAAAGCTCACCATCAGGTGCAGGCGGTAGGGGCTGTACACCGTCAACAGGGCTGCGAGGGCGGAGAGCGAGACGGCGGCCAGAATGGGGTTGGGGTGCCGAGAAAACCCGCCGCGCCTGATTCGGCGTACGATGGCGATGATCGCGATGGGGCCGAGGGCGAACCCCATCGCACCGGCCACCAGTGCGACCCCCCGTACCCACCTGTCGGGCGACAGGAAGGCCCGCACCACCCAGCTCCAGCTGCCACCCCCACCGGCCGAAAAGCCGGTGAGAGGATCGGGTGGGTTGGCGATCCATGCCAGCCACATCGGTGCCGACCCGACTACCAACCCTGCCGCAAAGGGGAGCCATGTTCTGGGCCGCCCTGTCGGCGCCAGTGGCAGAACCAGTACGGCAGCGAAGGCATGGGCGGCCACCGCCAAACCGGCACACACACCCGACATTCCCACCGCCGGCGTCGTGCCCCGGGACAGCAGCAGCGCCCCCACCACCACCAGCGCCAGAGCCGGGGTGTAGCTCTCGGCCACCGCCGCCGCCCACCAGAGGGGGTGGGCCACCAGCAGCACCGCCGCCGCCCCGTGCGCCGACTCCAGGGGGTCTCCCCAGCGGAGCAGCAGGCGATGCACGCCTGCGACCACCACCGCCCCGGCCACCGCCGACAACAGGTGGAGGGAGTAGGTCGGCGACCAGAACCAGGTGAGCCCGAGCCACCCCTGCGCCAGCAGGACCCACCCCGCGTGGTCGCCGGGGTTGAGGCTGGGCAGGTAGGCATGCAGGGCGTAAAGGGTGAGCTTGGCGCTGTCCGCCCACACCACCCCCGGCGCCGCGGACAGTCCGTAGAGCCCGGCGGCGGCGACTCCCCATAGCAGCGAGGATCTGGTGTGAGGCACGACCCATCCTAGCAGGGGTGGCCTATATACTCTCCCCATGGTCTCGAGCGCCCCCCGCGACAACGCGGACCAGACCGTCACCCTGCTCCACGTGCGGGAAATCCACCGCTACAACGACTGGGTGTTCTCCCACCTGGCACCCCACGTGCGAGGTCGGGTGCTCGAGATGGGGTGCGGCATCGGCACCTACTCCGTGCGGCTGCGACCCCTCGCCTCCCATCTGGTCTGCGTGGACATGAACCCCTCCTACGTGCAGACGGTGCGGGAGCTGCTCGGCAGTGCCCCGGAAATCTCGGTGGCGACAGGGGTTCTTGGGGAAAGCCTGGAGTTCCCGGCGGGCAGCTTCGACACCATCGTGTGCCTCAACGTCATCGAGCACATCGACGACGATTGCGGCGCGGTCAGCCAGCTCGCCCGCTGGCTGGCGCCGGGCGGCACCCTGCTGGTCCAGGTTCCGGCCCATCAGTGGCTGTACGGCTCCATGGACGCGGCGCTGGGGCATTTCCGACGCTACACAGCAGCCTCCCTGCGAACACTGTTGGAGGGGTCGAACCTCGATCTCCTGTCGCCTCCCCGCTACCTCTTCGCCCTGGGGATCCCGGGCTGGTGGTGGTTCGGCCGGGTGCGGCGGCACACGTCCGTTCCCGAACAGAGCGTGGCCGTATCCAACCTGCTGGCAGGCCTCTCGCGCCGCCTGGAGAGCGCCATCTCGCTGCCCCTGGGCCTCACCCTCATCGCTCACGCACGCCGCCGCCGACAGAACAGGTAGGCGGAGCCGGCGGTGCACGTCACAGGGCCAGCCACGCTGGCGCCGTTCCCATGCCCCACCACAGAGCCAACGCGGACCAATCCCCCATTTGTCTGGCCAGGAGCAGCAACGGGGCGATCATCACTGACCTGGCCGCCGCCGAGAACACCTGGAGAGCGTGCGCCGGAGGCGAGAACCAGGTGGGCCCCAGCCATCCCTGCGCAAAAAAGACCCACCTCGCCTGGCTGGAAGATTGAGGCTTGGCAGGTAGGCATGCCGGGCTTAGAGAATCAACTTGGCGCTGTCCGCCAACACGACCCACACGAGAGCCTCGCGAACGGTAGCATCTGCCAATGCTGTCGGGGGAAGGGCGCCGGGCGCTGCCTCATGGCGGCTCACCCCACCCGCCAATACCTTCGCCAGGTTTCGAACATGAGTACTGGCCAGAGCAAGTTGCGGTGGTCGTGGGCCCCCGCGAGATGCTCTCGCCAGGCTCGGCGCAACGTTTCCATCCGCCACAATGCCAACTCTCCCAAACGTTGCGGCGTCAGCACATCCTCCGCCCACTCCCGCAGCGCCCCCTTCAGCCACTCCCCCACCGGCATTCCGAACCCCATTTTGGGTCGAGTCCAAAGCGCCGCCGGCACGTACCGGGAAAGAATCCGGCGCAGTACGACTTTCCCCTGTCGACCATCCCACTTCGTGGTCAGGGGCAGACGCCAGGCGAACTCCACCACCCGGTGGTCCAAAAGGGGACACCTGGTTTCCAGGGCCACCGCCATGCTGGCCCGGTCCACCTTGACCAAGATGTCGTCGGGGAGGTAGCGATTGAAATCCAGGGCGGTTAACTGCTCCAGAGGTTCCAACCCTGGGGTATGCCCGGCAGCCGTCTCGAGTTCTTGCCGTGCCCGCCATGGACCCCGTAGCCATCGTATGGGCTGCGGGTTGAGGCAGGAGTGGCCGTGGTGGTCGTAGTACTCGGCTAGCGAGGTTGCTCCCAGGAGCACCGCCCGCCTGCCAACCCGCTCGCCCACGCTGCCGTACCGCTTGCCTTGCATTCTCAGGAAGATCCCCGCGGGCGCCAGGGCCCAGGCGAGGCGCCTGGAACTCATGACTGTGAGCGCAGTGCTCAATACCCAGCGCAAGGGGTACGGGACTGCCATTGTCCGTTGCCAATCACGAACAACGACCGGGTAACGTTCATACCCGCAGAGAAGCTCGTCCCCGCCGTCTCCGGTGAGGACCACCGTCACGTGGCGGCGGGCCTCGCGGGCGACCAGGTAAGTGGGAATTTGCGAAGAGTCCGCGAAGGGCTCGTCGAAGATTTCCGGCAGGCGGGCAACAACCTGCAACGCGTCCTCTTCGGTCACGGTCAAAGTCGTGTGTTCCGTGCCCAGATGCCGGGCCACCGCAGCGGCATGAGGGCTCTCGTCGTAGGCCGTCTCGCGGAAGCCCATGGAAAAGGTGCGCACCGGCCGGCCGGAGGCGCGCTGCATGAGAGCCGTGATGGTGGAAGAGTCGATTCCCCCGGATAGAAAAGCTCCTAGCGGCACATCGGCGAGCATTCGCAGGCGCACCGCGTCCCCGAGAATCTCCTCCAGGGCCTCAGCGGCTTCCGCCAAAGTGCCTCGGAAGGGCCTGGCCTTGGCCTCGGCAATCACCCCTCCCGCCAGCCAGTAGCGGCCCGCGGCGAACTCTCCATGGGCTCGCGCGCACACCCAGCCGCCCGGAGCCAGGGCCCGCGCACCTTCAAGAATAGCGTCCGGGGGAGAAACGAAACCGAACTGCAGGTAGCGGGCAAGCACCGCACGATTCAGCCGGCGGGGCACTTCGGGTATGGCCATCAGACCCTTTAGCTCCGAGGCAAAAGCCACCAACCCTCCCCCCGCCCACCAGTACAGTGGTTTCTTCCCAATCCGGTCGCGCACCAGCCATAACAGGCCCTCCCGGCGGTCCCAGGCGGCGAAGGCAAACATCCCCACGAAGCGTTCCACCCCCTCCAGCACCCCCCACTGCTCGAAGGAGGCCAGCATGACCTCGGTGTCAGATGTGCCGCGGAAACGGTGGCCAAGCCCCGCCAAGGCCCGGCGCAGCTCGGCACAGTTATAGATCTCCCCGTTGAATGTCACCACCCACCGCCCTCCTGCCGACACCATGGGCTGGTGCCCCGCAGGGGAAAGGTCGATCACCGCAAGGCGCCGGTGGCTCAGTGCCAGGCGGACTTCTGCATCCACCCAGACGCCTTCATCGTCCGGCCCGCGGTGGGCGAGGACGCCGGCCATGGCCCGGGCGCGCGCCGCCAGTTCTTCGATTCCGGCCAGCCGTCCCACCTGATCCCAAACCCCAGCAATACCGCACACCCCGACACCTTACCTCGTCCAAGAAGTAGCTGAAAGGCACCGTGGCGCTCACCTGGCCGGCGGTCGGCCGGTGGCCCCAAGGGCCACCCGTTGGCACAACGTCTCCCAGCGCGCCAGGATCTCGTCCGCGGGAAAACGTTGCAAGATTTCCCGGGCGCGCTCTCCGAGGCGGAGGCGATCCTGTTCGCTTTCCATCAGCCGCCTCAAGGCCTCGGCCAGGGCCTGGAGATCTCCGGAGGGAACGAGCACCCCATCCACGCCCGAACGAATCAGCTCCCGCGGGCCGGATGGGCAGTCGTACGCCACCACGGCGACGCCCCGCGCCATGGCCTCGGCCAATGCGTTGGGGAACCCCTCGTAGCGGGAAGTGAGGGCAAACACATCCCCGCGCCGCAGCTGGGCCGCCGGATCGGGCACGGCTCCGGGCAGGAGTGCGCGCCCCTGCAAATGAAGGCGCTGCACCAGGCCCAGGAGACGGGGCCGCTGAGGCCCCTCACCAAAAATCACCACCTGCCACTCGGGAAAAGTGGGGGCGACTCCGGCAAAGGCCTTAAGCAGATCCCCGTAGCTCTTTTCCTCGGAAAGCCTGCCAAAACTCACCACCCGGGGACTACGGTCCAATGGGGGTGCGGGGGGCGCGGGAAACACCGGATTTGGCATGACGGCCGCGGCGCCGTGTTTCCATCGGCGTTCCGCCCAGGAGCGCAGACCTTCGGACTGTACCAGCACGTGGGCGGCGCGACCATAGACCAGCCCTCGCAGCGCCCGGTACACCGCCGGCGGCCGGTGCCACCGAGGGTCGGTCCGCTCGCTGACGATCACCGGAACACGAGGAGGAGCGGCCAGCAGGGCGTGCACGTTGGCCACCTCGATGAAGCTCAGGACGAGATCAGGGGCGAACTCCCGAAGTTGCCGTCGCAGCCACATTTGACGGCGATAGAACCGCGCCATAGCGGCCCCTCCTGCCACCGGGCACCGCTGCAGCTCGACCGTCGAGGGCAGGGGAAAGAAGGTCTCCCCTCCGTGGAGGACCAGCACCCGCACCTGATGACCCTGCAAGGCCAGAAACGATGCGAGCCTGGAAAACACTCGTTCTGCGCCGCCACACCCCAGCGCGGTAATGGCCAATGCCAAGCGGAGCGGCTTACCTGAGACCGTCGCCATGGTGCTCGATCCCCAGCTCGGCCAACACCTCCTCTACCCCCGCCACCATTCGGTCCACGGAAAACACCTCGCGCATGCGCCTGGCCGCCGCCTCCCCCATGCGGAAGCGCAGCTGAGGGTCCTGCAGCAGCCGGGCCAAGGCCCCTGCAAAGGCCTTGACGTCCGCCAACGGCACCACCAAACCCGTCTCCCCGTGCACCACCACCTCGGTGGCCCCCCCCGCTGCGGTGGTGACCGCGGGAAGCCCCCGGGCCTGGGCCTCCATGAGAGCATTGGGCATTCCTTCGATGCGGGAGGACAGAGCGAAGACGTCGCACCCCCGATATAGCTGGGTAACATCTAGTCGCTCCCCGTGAAAGACAACGTGTCCTGCAATACCCAGCCGCTCCGCCAGCCCCCGCAGGACGGTCTCCTGCGGCCCAGCCCCCACCAGGGTGAGCTGATGGGGAATCCCCGCCCGCCACAACTGGGCCGAGGCTTGCAGCAAAACCTCGTGCCCCTTTTCGATGGCCAATCGCCCCACCGCCAGCACCACCGGCAGGGATGCCGCTTGTCTTTCCGCCCGCCGCCCTCCTGGGTCGCCACCCGCCGGGGGGACGGGCACCCCGTTGACCACCACCCGGATCTTCCGCAGGGGGCAGCCCGCCCAGCGGGCGTAGTCCTCCCGCAGCGCCTCAGCATTCACCAGCACCAGGTCTGACAGAGCAGCGGCGTGCCGGTCCGCCCATCGGTACCACCAGTGCCGGTTCTCGGGCCACGTCTTCCAGTTGGAGAGGTTGCGCACCCCACTCAACACCCGGGGCACGCCGGCCAGGCGGGCTGCCGGGGCGGCGACAACGCGGGCGAGAAACAGCCAGCTCCACACCACCTGCGGCCGCGCGCGGCGGAACAGGCCGGCCAAAGCCAGACAATAGGCGGCGCGGGGAAAGGCCCACAGCAGCACCCGCCCCGCCCGAGAGCGGGCAAGCTCGTCTTCCATCACCACCAGGGGGATTCCCAAACGTTCCACTTCTTTTTGCCATTCACCTCCGCCAGTGAGCAGCACCACCTGTACCGGTCGGGTGTCCCGCCGATGGCCCAGCCACAGCAGGATCTGCCGCTGCGCCCCACCCACTGCGAGCGTGTTGGTCACCAGGCAAACCCCCCCACCGTGGCGGTGATGGGAGCGGGGCAGCCACCGCGCCAATCCGCCCAAGGCCAGCAAGACGGCTCCATCCAGCGAACGGACCAGGTATAGGGCTGCCCGCCTCAGCAGCGCGGCAGGGCCGGAATCCCGACGGAGAGGGTCTGCGGGCGTGGCCCCCCCCCTTCCCCCAGGCAAGGGACTCACTCCGGCTCCCTTCGGACGCTCCCGCGATCTTGACTCGCCGCGTCCAGACGCTGCACCCACCGTTGCGTTGAAAACTCCCGGGCCACGTGAGCCTGACCCGCCACTCCCAGCCGACGCCGCAGCTCGCCGTCTGCCACCAGCTTGCTCAAAGCGGCCGCAAGGGCCTCTTGATCACCGACGGGCACAACAAAGCCCGTCTCGCCGTCTCTAACCACCCAACCCGCCCCCCCCGCGGCGGTGGTGACGGCTGGAAGGCCGAATACCTGGGCCTCCAGCAGGGCATTGGGCAGACCCTCAATCTCCGAGGAGAGCGCGAAGACGTTTGCGCTGCGGTAGAAATCCTGGGGAGCCTCAGTTTCGCCCACCCAATGGGTCCAGGGTTCGATCCCCAGCTGGCAGGCCAGCCGCTCCAAATCCCCTCGCAAGGGGCCCTCCCCCACCATGATCAGGTGGTGGTGGAGGCCACGGGCATGGAGGCGCGCGGAGGCGCGCAGGAGAAGAGCTTGGTTTTTCTCCCGTGACAACCGCCCCCCGCTCAGTATCACTACCTCGTCGGCGGAGATTCCCAAGTCGGGGCGGCGATCTCGCCACGGGCGCGCCAGCCATTCCGCGCTGTTCACCCCGTTGGGAATGACCACGATCTTGCGTGGGTCTACCCGGGCCCAGGCGGCGTAGTCCGTCACTACCGCCGGCGCATTCACCACCACCACGTCAGCCAGGCGCGCCGCGTGCTGGTCGGCGGGGCGGTTCCACCAACGCCGGTGGGGAGGCCAGGTTTTCCATGCTGACAGATTCTCAACCCGAATCACCACCCGCGGCACCCCCGCCAGGCGAGCCGCTGGCGCCACCACTACGCTGGCGAGAAAGCCCCAGCCCCAGACACAGGCCGGGCGCTGGTGGCAGAAAAGGCGCCACAGCCACACCAGCGCCGTGGACAGCGGGAAGAAGAAGGCCAACGCGTGGAGTACGAGGTTGCGCCGCAGTCGAGCGTAGATCCTCGGGATTGCGATCCCCTCTCGCCGCAGCTCCGCTTCGAACGGTCCAGGAGTGTCTGCCCACGCCAAGAAAGCCCAGCTTCTCCGAAGTCGCGCACACTCGATGAACTGCCTCTGCATCCCCCCGGCTTCTAGGCTGTGGATGACGTGGGCCACACCCAAGCCAGCGCGGCGGGACGAAATCCAAATCCGCAGAAATGTGCCGGCGGCGCAAAGCAAAGCTCCGTCAGCCGCCTTCAGCAGCTTCTGGCACCACATCACCCCACGAGGCGGACTCAGTCGCCTCGTTCGCCAGTAACCTCGCTCCGATTGGTCCACCACGCCCTCGTCTTGGTCAGCGCCGGCAACTCGCCGCACAGTGCTCTCCTTGAAGATGATGATAGCGACTCTGTTGCGAGCGCAAGCGCCATGGGGGCAGCTCTTTGGCCGACGCGGCACGCGTTGCCCCTTGCATTTCCTGGCAACGATGAGGCAGTATGGAAGGGATTTCGCTCAGCGAGGAGAACCATGGGTCAGGGAGCCGATCCACGCCGGGCAGATGCCAACAACCAAGCCGCCAGCCTTCCCTTCAAGCGGCGGGGAGAAGACGTCATCGTCTGGCCCCTTGCCAAGATCATCGCGCCGCAGGTGATCGAACTGGGAAACTCCGTGATTATCGATGACTTCGTCTTTTTTGCCGGCGGCCAGGGTGCAGTGATTGGGGATTTCGTGCATATCGCTTGCCACACCTCCGTTACCGGCGGGGGAGCGTTCGTCATGGAGGACTTTGCAGGGCTTTCAGGCGGGGTGAGGATCTACACCGGCAATGAGGATTACACCGGTGGGAGCCTCACGAACCCCACCGTGCCAGCGCCCTTCCGCCAGCCTATTCGCTCCTGGGTCATCCTACGACGGCATGCCATCGTCGGTGCCAACGCCGTGATCCTGCCGGGGGTCGAAATCGGGGAGGGAGCCGTGGTGGGTGCGAACGCTCTTGTTCGCAGCTCGTGCGAACCGTGGACCATCTACGTGGGTTCCCCGGCGCAACCAGTAAAGTCACGCCCTCGAGACACCATATTGCGCCTGGAGGCCCAGTTGCGCGCCGCGGCGTACGACGACCAGGGCCGCTACATCCCCGTTGCCCAACGTCAACGGAGCTAGCCCAGCCAGGATCGAAAGGCGCGCGTGGGCTCACGTACCTCTCTCGCTGGCAAACGTCGTATCGACGATCTCGCCCTGTTCGGAGGCCCGCCGGCCTTTCCCGAGACCCTGCACGTGGGCCGACCCAACATCGGCAGCAGTACTGCTCTCGTCAGCCATCTGCGCAAGATGCTTCGCCGACGATGGCTTACGAACTACGGCCCAGTGGTGCAGCAGTTCGAGCGCCGAATCGCCGAGCTGGTAGGCGTCGACCACTGCGTAGCGGTCTGTAACGCCACCCTGGGCTTGCAGGTGGTGGGGAAAGCCCTCGCCCTCGTCGGTGAAGTAGTGGTGCCAGCTTTTACCTTCGTCGCCACCCCCCATGCTTTCCGATGGGTGGGGATTGAACCGGTCTTTTGCGACGTCGATCTCACCTCCCACAACCTCGACCCCGCCGACGTTTCCGCGTGCCTCTCCAGCCGTACAGCGGCCATCGTCGGCCTGCACTGCTGGGGCCAGCCGTGTCCGGTGCCCGAGTTGGAGGAGCTGGCGCGCCGGCGGAGTGTCCCTCTTATTTTTGACGCCGCCCACGCCTTCGGTTGCCAGCTGGGCCGACGGCCGGTAGGCAGCTTCGGCAACGCCGAGGTGTTCAGCTTTCACGCCACCAAATTCGTCAACTCCTTCGAGGGAGGCGCCATCACCACCAGCGATCCTCACCTGGCGCGGGAGTTGCGCCTTCTTATCAATTTCGGCTTTCGCGGTTACGACGATGTCGCAACCTTAGGTACGAACGCCAAGATGTCCGAAATCCACGCTGCCATGGGTCTCGTATCCCTAGACTACATGGAACGGATTGTGCTTCACAACCGTCGTAACTATGCCGCGTACCGCCGCTCCCTCGCGCACCTCCCCGGCATCCAGGTCCGCGAGCTCTTTCCTTCTGGCCACGGCAATTACCAGTACGTGGTGGTGGAGCTGGACCCCCTCCACTGCCCTCTCTCGCGGGACTCACTGCTGGCCATTCTGCACGCTGAAGGAGTTTTAGCCAGGCGCTACTTTTCCCCCGGCTGCCACCGCATGGAGCCATACGTTTCGCGCGTCACTCCACCCCCGCGCCCGCTACCCAACACCGACCTCCTGGTCCAGCGGGTCTTGCAGCTACCCACCGGCACTGCCGTGTCACTGATAGATATTGCCCGAATAGCCGAGCTGATCGCCTTCGCACTGGACCATGGAGAAGAAATACGCGCTCGCCTTGGCGCCGAACAAAGACTCTCCTGAGCCCCCTGCGACTCCCACCCACCCCACCACCCTCACCCCGTTCTGCGCCCCATTTCCCGCC
>JABRVY010000089.1:0-2624 GCA_039961755.1 Acidobacteriota bacterium
CCCCAGCGCCCCCTGGTGCACCCCCAGGCACGGGCCGCACCCGGGGTTCATCACCACCGCCCCGGCACGCAGCAGGTCGGCCACCAAGCCGCGCTCCAGCGCCGCCATGTACACCCGGTAGGAGGCGGGGAAGACCAGCATGCGGGTGCCCGCCGCCACCTTGCGACCGCGCAGGATGGCCGCCGCCGCCTCCAGGTCGTCCAGCCGTCCGTTGGTGCAGGAGCCGATGACGATCTGGTGCACCTTCGTGCCCGCCACCTCCCTCACCGGCTTGACGTTGTCCACGCTGTGGGGGCAGGCCACCTGGGGTTCCAGGGTGGAGGCATCCACGGTGAGCTCCTCCTGGTAGTGGGCATCGAGGTCGGGGCTCAGCAGGGTATCCTCCGGGACCTCCCTCACCCCCGCCTCCTCGTGGAGGTAGCGGAGGGTCTCTGCATCCGGCGGCACGATCCCCGAGGTGGCCCCCGCCTCCACCGTCATGTTGCAGAGGGTGAGCCGCCCGGAGGTGGACATGCCGCGGATGGCCGGCCCGTGAAACTCGATCACCTTGAAGTTGGCCCCCTGCGCCGTCAGGCGGCCGATGAGGTGGAGGATGAGATCCTTGGGCACCACCCCCGGGCGCAGTTCACCCTCCACGACCACCTTGATGGTGCCCGGGACGGTGACGTTCAAAGCCCGTCCCAGGGCCCACACCGCTGCCATCTCGGTCGCCCCGATGCCGAAGGAAAAGGCCCCCAGGGCGCCGTGGGAGGTGGTGTGGCTGTCGGTGCCCACCACCACCCAGGCGGGGCGCACGTAGCC
This sequence comes from Acidobacteriota bacterium, assembly GCA_039961755.1. Classification (GTDB taxonomy): domain Bacteria; phylum Acidobacteriota; class Thermoanaerobaculia; order Thermoanaerobaculales; family Thermoanaerobaculaceae; genus CALEVZ01. The sequence continues at coordinate 802 of JABRVY010000089.1, forward strand.
GTTCTCGGGCAGGATCTGGTGGCAGATGCCCCCCTCGTCGCCGCGGATGTCGTGGAAACGGGTGATCCCCTGCGATGCCACGAACTCTCGCACCTTCTTCTGGTTGGTGGCGGTCTTGGAGCTTTCCGCCGGCACCCGGTGGTCGAAGATGATGGCGATCCGCTCCCGGTCCCACACCCGTGGCTCCAGCCCCGTACCCGAGAAAATCTCCTGAAACTGGTTGAGAACCAGGGCGGCGTTTTCGTGGGACATGGCCATGTCCACCCGCGGCTCCACCACGTCACCGGCGCGCACGTCCTTCTGCCCCGTCGCCCGGCCCAAAATCTTTTCTACCAAGGTAAAACCCATGGAACACTCCCTTCCCCCGCCCAGGCGGGGTCAAATCACGCCCTTTTCCCGCAGGGTGGCGATCTCCTCCCCGCTGTACCCCAGCTCCCCGAGGATGGCCTCGGTGTGGTCCGACAGGCGGGGCGGAGGTGTCTCGATCGCCCCGGGGGTGCGAGAGAACTTGGCGGTGAGGTTGAACAGCTTGATCTCCCCGATCCCCGGCTCGTGCACCGTGGCGATCACCTGCCGGTGCCGGGCCTGCGGCTGGGTCAGGGCCGCCTCCAGGGAGAGGATCTCGCCGCTGGGGATCCCCTTGGCGTTGAGCACCTCGACCCAGTGGGCGGTGGGTTTCTCGGTCAATTTGGCCTCCAGCAGGGGGGTGAGCTCCCGCCGGTTGGCCTTGCGGGTGTCCCGTTCGGCGAAGCGGGGGTCGCTCTTGAGCTCGCCGAGGCCCAGTTCGTCCGCCAGGTCCTCCCACTGTTTCTGCTGGTTGGCGGCGATGTTGATGTAGCCGTCGGCGGTGCGAAAGGTGCCCGAGGGGGCGGCGGTGAAGTTGTCGTTGCCCATGAGCACCGGCTGCTGCCCACCGATGAGCAGGTTGGCCGCCACCCACCCCATCAGCGGCATGATGGAGTCCAGCAGGGCAACGTCGATGAACTGCCCCTCGCCGGTGCGCTGGCGGTGGAAGAGGGCGGCCATGATGGCGAAGGCGGCATTGAGCCCCCCCACCGTGTCGCACACCGGGAAGCCGCAGCGCAGGGGGTTCAGGCGCTCGTCGCCGTTGATCGCCATGACCCCCGACAACCCCTGGATGATCTGGTCGTAGGCGGGCTTGAAGGCGTCGGGACCGGTCTGGCCGAACCCCGAGATGGCGCAGTAAATGAGGTCCGGTCTGATCCGGCACAGGGCCTCGTAGGAGAAGCCTAGCCGCTCCATCACCTTGGGCCGGAAGTTCTCGACCACCACGTCGCTGGTGGCCACCAGCCGCCGGAACACCTCCTTGCCCTCCTCCAACTTGAGGTTCAGGGTGAGGGATTTCTTGTTGGCGTTTTGCGCCAGGAAGCTGGTGCCCATGAGCTGTTTGTTCAACGCCTTGACGTTACCCAGCTGACGCGCCAGGTCACCGCCGCCGGGGTTTTCGATCTTGATCACCTCGGCCCCCAGCAGGGCCAGGTGGAGGGTGGCGAAGGGCCCCGAAAGGACGTTGGTGAGGTCGAGGACGCGGATGTTTTCCAGCAGATGCATGTCAGCCCTCCCCCTAGTGTTGACCACCGCTGAAGCCAACGATGGAGCCCGCCTTCACCACCAGCCCGGGCAGCTCCCGCCCCAGGAAGACCTGTACCTGGCGCGCCACCTCCACCAGGCGCCCGAGGTCGATGTCCTCCCGCACCCCCATGCGCTGGAAGGAGTGCACCAGGTCCTCGGTGCACACGTTGCCCGCCGGCACGCGGGTGAAGGGGCAGCCCCCCAGCCCCCCGAACGCCGCCTCGAAGGAC
>JABRVY010000090.1:0-1317 GCA_039961755.1 Acidobacteriota bacterium
AGCCACCCCAGGGCGGCCCCCAGCAGTCCCAGCAACACCCCCTGGTGGAGAAAGATCACCCCGATGTCGTGGCGGGAGAACCCGGCGGCGCGCAGGATGGCGATGTCGCGGCGCTTGTCGGAAACCAGCTGCACCAGCACGTTGGCCACCCCGAAGGCGGCCACCAGCACGGTGAAGAACACCAGCACCTGGGTGATGAGATTCTGCCGTGCGAAGGCCTCCGCCTGGGCGGCCGAGCGCTGCTGCCAGGAACGGCACACGTACCCCAGCGAGTCCTCGGCGAGGCGGGCGACGCGGTCCGCCTGGCGGGGGTCCGCCAGACGCAGGCGCACGCTGGTGACCTGGTCACCGGGCAGACCGGCGAGGGCCTGGGCGCGGTCCAGGTGGACCATGGCCAGCCCGCGGTCCACGGTGGCGAGCCCCGACTCCACCACCGCCACCACCCGCAGGGGCACCAGCCCCCCCGCCGGGCTTGCCGCCTGCAGCTGCGCCCCCACGTCGACGCCCAGCGAACGGGCCAGCTGGCCACCCAGGGCCACCCCATCGCGGGTGCGCAGCAGCTCCGACCAGCTGCCGCGGGCCACCCGCTCGTCCAGCACGGTCAAGGCGGCTTCCTCCTCGGGCAATACCCCGGTCACCAGCACAGCCCGCCGCACCGTGCCGAAGGACAGCACCGCCTGGGCCTCGACCGCCGGGGTGGCGAGGAGAACGCCGGGGATAGCCTGCGCCTGCGCCAGCACCCGGGCCAGGGGGCGCACCGTGCGCTTCTCGTCCGGGACGTGGTGGCGGCGCAGCGCGTACACGGCCTCGTCCTGCCGCAGCTCTCGGCGCTGCAGGGCGGCCGGCCGGCGGGGCAGGACCTCCACGTGGGGTGACGTCTCCACCGACTTGGCGATGAAGTCCTCGGACAGGCCGGTGGTGAGGGAGAGGGTGACGATGAGCATGGCCGTGCCCACCGCCACCGAGGCCAGGGCAATGGCCGACTGGCGCGGGCGCCCGCGCAGCTGCGCCTCGGCAATGGCCAGGTGGGGGATCACCGCCGTCGCACCCGCACACCCTCGGGGACGGTGTCCGCTGCCGCGATCACCTCATCACCGGTGTTCACCCCGGCGAGGATGTGGCAGTGGGTGGGGTCGCAGGCTCCCACCTCTACCTTGACCGCCACCGCCCGGCCCTGGGGGGATACCCGCAGCACCGCTCGCTCGCGCCCGGCGCCTCGCAGGGCGTCGCGGGGAAGGACAGGAACGCCAGCGAGCTCGGCGGTCACGATGTTGACGGTGGCGGTCAGATCCAGCTGGAGCGGCGGGGGGTCGGGGG
>JABRVY010000091.1:0-2580 GCA_039961755.1 Acidobacteriota bacterium
GCCCCGAGCCAGCCCTCCCCCTGCCTGCGCCACGCCTGCCACGCCTGCTGCCTCGACACCCGCATGACCCTCACCGAGGCCGACGTGGCCCGCCTGCGGGCGGCGGGGGAGGAGCACTTCTTCATCACTGCCCCGGACGGCTCCTGGCAGCTGCGCAACGTCAACGGGCGTTGCGTGTTCCTCACCGCCGACGGGCGCTGCTCGGTGTACGAGCGCCGCCCCGAGGGGTGCGCCCTCTACCCCCTGGTGCTGGACCTGGCCGCCGGGCGGGTGGTGCGCGACCCCTTCTGCCCCCACAGGCTGGAGTTCCCCGCCCCGGCGGCGGCCCGCCGCCGCCTGCGGCGGTCGGTGGCCCGCGAGGAGCGGGAGGCGCAGGCCCGCCGCCTGGCCAGGGGCCCGCGATGACACTTGGACCAGCCAGGCGGAGGGGGCCGGGCCCGGGGGTCCGGGGAGACTTGACAAGAGAGAGAGAGAGAGAGAGAGAATGCCTGACGCATCCGGATGACGACAAGCAACGAAGGGAGTCGAGGAAATGCGTCGAGGAATCGAAACCCTGTTGGCGATCATGGCGTTCGGGCCAGTCTTCTGCACCGTTGCCGGAGCTATCTGCCAGGGTGCGCAGACCACCTATCTGGTGTGCGCCGGCCACTGCGTGCCGGGGCAGATCAACGTCATGGAATGCGACGTCTACAACTGTGCTGACGACACCCCCACGGGCCGGCGGCAGCGATTCATCACCAACGTTTGCGAGTGAGAGTCGGAGGACCCGAAAAGCGATGGCCACCTGCCTCGTGCCTCTCGTCGCCACGACACTGATGGTTTCCGGGGGGGCGGCATCGCCGCCCCCCACCCCCCCGCCTGGCGAGACGACCGTGCTGTACAGCTGGGGGCGCGAGTTCCGTGCCCGGTACCACGACCCGTTGCCCTGCGTTGCTGTCCCCGCCAGCGCGCTCCTTCCCCCGCCTCTGTTTCCGCAGGGCTTGCCGCCGGGTGCTCGCCTGGCCAGCGACGGCCAGCGGGTGATGGCGGTGCTGCTGGAGGATCCCGCCAGAGGGTTCCGTCTGCAGCTCTTCAAGGGGGGGAAGTTGGAAAAGGAACTCTTCCTGAACATCCCAAAAAGCCGTCCCTTCGTGCGGCCGCCCATCCTGGTTCTCGCCCCGGGGGGCGACCCCGTCGCTCTGCGGGATCGGGAGGGGTTCGCCATCTACGCCAGCGGCGACCTGGTGGGCGTGTTCGACGGCCAGCCCGTTGCCGAAATCCTCCTCCAGCGAGACGAGGTCCTGTGGTGCCCCTACCCGCGCGCCAAGTGGACCCGCCGCGGGGGTGAGGGCGCGGAGCCACCCCCCCTGTGCCTGCGCGCGGATCTGGACGGCAGCGACACCAGGGCCGTGCTGCGCGCCGATTCCAAACGCGCCCGGCGGGTGATCGGCGATGTCTTCGAGGTCAACGACCAGGCTGTCGCCGCCGTTCCCCGCCGTGACGGCACGTTCTGGCTGGCTGGCCTGGCCTCCGGGGAGATCGCCCTGGCGTCCCGCTCGCTCACCATCGAGCGACGTTTCTTCCTGCCGTACGCGTTGCGCACCGAGGAGGATGACCCGGCGGCCGTCCAGCGGCTCGTGCACGAATTTGCTGCCCAGGCCGACCGGGTACGGGGTGAAAGCCCCGCCCACCGCGACGCGGCCCGGCGACCGGCCAGAAACCTCGGCGCGGCCATCAGTCCAGCCAATCGGGTGTTTTCCTTCGCCGCCGCCCGCGACGGCGCGCTCGTCCTGGGCACCGCCACCGAGCAACCCCGCAAGGCCCTCCTGCAGGTCGAGGACGAGCAGACGGTGCGGTGCTGGCAGTTTCCCCCAGGGGCGAACGCGGAGACCGGGTGGCTGCGCGCCGTTGTCAGTACCGACGGCCTGTGGGTGCTCGACCCATGGGCGTTCGTTTCGTGGGAGACCCTGGATCACCTGTGGGACGAGGCGTTTCGCCCGGAGCCCGGCGCCGACTGACGCGCCCACGCCCCGGAGCCGGACCGACATGTGCCGTGAACCGGGCAAGTGCACGAGTGTCGCCTCGGCCGGGCGGGTCGGACGAGTGATGCTGTCGTGGCTCTGACCCTGAACGTGAACAAGAGCCGATCCTTACTGCCCTGAAAAAGGTCGGCCGGGTGCGGGTGCTGGCGGGTGAGGGGGCAGCGGGGCGCTCGACCGGCGGGCCATCGGGCTGGTGGCCCGCAGGGTGGCCACCGTCTCCACGTGGGCGGTCTGGGGGAAGAGGTCCACGCAGGCCACCCCCTGCACCGTGAAGGCCTCCCCCAGGCGGCGCAGGTCACGGGCCAGGGTGGCAGGGTCGCAGGAGACGTACACCACCCGCCGGGGGGGCCGCCGGCGAAGGGCCTCCAGCACCGCCGGCGTGCACCCGCTGCGGGGAGGATTGAGGATGACCACCTCGGCGGGCAGGGCCCGGGGCAGGTGGCGCTCGGCGGCGCCGGTCAGCACCTCGAACCCCCCGGCCCGGCGGGCCTGGGCGGCGGCGCGGGGGTTGGCCTCGATGGCGGTCACCCGGGCGCCGGCGCGGGCCAGCCGCCGCGCC
>JABRVY010000092.1:0-1881 GCA_039961755.1 Acidobacteriota bacterium
CCCCGGCGGCACCCTGCCGGGAGAGCCCCCGGCACCGCTGTTCCGCTGGGGACATCTGGAGGTCCTGGAAAAACTGGGGGAGGGCAGCTTCGGCGAGGTGTACCGGGCCCGCGACCCTCTCCTGCAGCGGCAGGTGGCTCTCAAACTGCACCACGTCCAGGGCGGAAGCCGGCGGGGAAGGCGGCCCGACTTCCTGGGCGAGGCCCGCCGGCTGGCGAAGGTGCGCCACCCCAACGTGGTGGTCGTCCACGGCGCCGACACCCACGACGGCCGCACTGGCCTGTGGATGGACCTCATCGACGGCAGCACCCTCGCCTCCCTGGTGCAGCAGGGCGGCCCCCTGGGGCCCGGGGAGGTGATGGCCATAGGTGCGGATCTGTGCGCCGCCCTGGCCGCCGTCCACGCCGCCGGCCTCGTCCACGCCGACGTCAAGGCCAGCAACGTCATGCGCGAGCGCGGGGGACGCATCGTGCTCATGGACTTCGGGGCCGGCATCGACCTCGAGGCGGAGGGGCAGGCGCCGGTGTGCGGCACCCCCCTGGTGATGGCTCCCGAGCTGCTGCGCGGCGAGCTGCCACCCCCTGCCAGCGATTTGTACTCGCTGGGCTCGCTGATGTACTTCCTGCTCACCGGTTGCTACCCCCTCGAGGCGGACACCCTCCCCCAGTTGCTGGCCCGGCAGCGGCGGGGGGAGTCGATCCCCCTCACCGATCGCCGGCCCGACCTGCCGGGAAAGCTGGTCGCTGTGATCGAGCGGGCGCTGGATGGAGACCCCGGCCGGCGTTTCGCCAGCGCGGGAGAGATGCGCCGCGCCCTGGCCGACCTCACGCACTCCTCCGACACCACCTTCAACCCAGCCGTTGGCGGCCGCCGTGCCGGCCTGCTGCGGGTGGCCGCCGTGCTGCTGGCCGGGGGGGCAATGGGGGGTGGGCTGGCCCTGCGACACTTCGCCGTCCGCCCACCCACTACGGGGCCCGGCACCTCCGCGGAGAGGCTCGTGGTGAAGGCCTCCCTGTACCGCGCCGGACCCGCGGGGGCCCTGCCCCTCGCCTCGGGGGGGCGGGTGCAGCCGGGGGACCGCCTTTTTCTCACCCTCACCGCCCGGGAAGCGGTCCACCTCTACGTGGTCAACCAGGACCAGAGGGGCAAGGTGTTCGTGCTCTTCCCGCTGCCCGGCCTGCGGCCCGGCAACCCCTTACCCGCCGGGATGCTGCACCGCCTGCCGGGGGAGATGAACGGCAAGACCCACGACTGGGTGGTGACCAGCGCCGGGGGGGAAGAGCGCTTTCTGCTGGTGGCCGCGCGCCGCCCCCTGCCGGAAATCGAGGGGGAGCTGAGCAACCTGGCGACGGCCTCGCCGGGGCGAGGGACCGAACCGCCCACGGACGAAGGAATCCGGGCGGCGTTGCGGGGGGTCGGGGGGCTGGCCCCGGCCCCCGAGCCGGCGGACGAGGAGCGTTTCCACCGCCTGCGCCGGCTGCTCAGGCAGCTGGAGGCGCGCGGCGAGGTGTGGCTCGAGGAGGTGACCGTTGCCAACCCGGCGATCTGACGCCGCCGGCCCCCTTGCCCGGGGAGTGCTCGTCGTCTTGCTCCTCCTTGTGGGGGGCGAGCGGCCGCTGGCTGCCACGCCGCCCCCTGGCAGCCCCGCCCTCTCCGAGCAGCTCCTCCAGCTCCGCAACCACATGGAGCATCGTGACTACCAGATGGTGCTGCAGATCGCCGACCGCCTCGTACCGGCCCTGGAGGGAGAGCGGTACGCCGCCACACCCGTCGCCGTGGAGATCCGGCTGGCCCGCGCCCGCGCGCTCTACGGGCTCACCTTCGGCCCCAGCCCCGAGGTGCGCACCGCCGCCGAGGAGGCCCTCGCCGGTGCCCGCGCCC
>JABRVY010000093.1:0-3275 GCA_039961755.1 Acidobacteriota bacterium
GCGCGCACGGGGGCCCGCTGGTGGGCGCCGAAGCCGAACCCGTGGATGGAGTGCACCACCCGCCGCACCCCCTCCAGCCGGGCGGCCAGCCGCCCCAGCACTCCCGCCTTGGAGGAGTGGGTGTGCAGGATGTCGGGCCGGAACTCCCGGATGACCCGCCGCAGCTCCCCCACGGCGCGCCAGTCGTCCAGGGGACGCACCTCGCGGCGCAGGTGGGGCAGCAGGTACAGGTGGCAGTCAGCGATCTCCCTGGCCTCCTCCACCAGCGGACCGCCGCTGGCGCACGCCAACCCCACCGCGAAGCGGTCTCGATCCAGGCCGTTCACCGTGTCCAGGGTGTTGCGCTGCGCCCCCCCCAGCTCCAGCATGGTGATGGCGTGCAGCACCCGCACCCGGTTCATGGAGCCAGCCGCCGTGCCACCGCCGCTCCGTCCCACAGGGCGTCCTCCATGGTGGAGTACTTCCACTCCGCCCACCGCCCGGCCAGCAGCACGCCGTGGCGGCGCAGGCCGCTGCGCAGGGTCGCCACCGCCCGGGTCCTGGGGCGGTCGAAGACCACGTAAGCGGGATCCAGCCGCGCCACCGCGGTGCAGACCACGTCCTGCCGCCGGCGCAGCAGCCCCAGCGACTCCAGCCCCGCCAGGCACAGCTCCTCGAAGCCGGGCGGTGCCGGCGCCCCGGCGGGCAGGGACATCTCCACCGAGACGGTGTGGCAGCCGGCCGGGGCCACCTCCCCGTGGTTGGAGGGAAATCCCACTCGATAAAAGGGATACCGCGGCTCTGGGATGTACAGCCAGTGCTCACGGCGCGGCGGCGGCCCCACCACCCCCAGGTTGAGGTTGAGCACCGCCACCGCCCGCAGCACCCCGGCGGCGGCGGCCAGCTCGCCGGGCAGATCCCCTGCGACGGCGGTCAGCGACGTCAGGGGGGCGGTCCAGACCAGGGTGTCCCACTCCAGGCTCCGGCCGGCGGCCAGGGTGAGCCGTCGTCGGGCCAGATCCACGCCGGTGACCGGTGCCGACAACGTCAGCTGCGGCACCCGCGCCGCCAGAGCGTCGGCCAGCAGGCGAATCCCCCCCTGGCGCGGATAGTAGAAGGTGGCGTTGTACCCCACCGCCCCCCGGTGCAGGCCGAAGGCGCCGTCGATGACCTCCTCCAGGCGCGGGCGCGGGACGTAGCGTCCCACCCACTCGGTGGTCAGCTCGGCGGCCGGCGTGCAGTAGAGCTTCTCGTTGTAGGGGAAGAAGAAGTGCCGGGCGAATCCCTCTCCGAAGCGGGACAGCACCCAGGCGGCGAAGCTCCCCTCCTCCTCTCCCTGGGGTTGAGGGGACATGGCCGCCCGCACGAACCCCAGCACGCAGTCCCGCCGCACCTCGGGAGGCAGGCGGTGTGTGTGGATCTGCAACGGGTACGGCGTCACCCTTCCCCCCAGGGCAATGCCGGCCCGGCGCCGCTGCCGGCGCAACTGTCCCCATACCCCGAGCTGCTCGAGCAGCGTCCGCGACTCGGCCAGGCGCAGGTGGAGAAGGTGGCCGGTGAGGTCGAAGGAAAAGCCGTCCTTCTCGAGGGTTCTGCAGGCCCCGCCGGGCACCTCCAGAGCCTCGAAAAGGCGCGTCGGCACCCCGGCGGCGGCCAGGTGGTAGGCCGCCGACAGCCCGGTCAGGCCGGCCCCCACGATCACCACGCCGCTCACCGGGACTCCATGGGCTGTCGCGCCAGCACCATCAGCACCACCAGTTGCAGCGCCACCACCGCCAACATCCCGGCGAGGCCCCACTCCCAGGGCAGCACCACCACCGCGGCGACACCGGCCACGCAACCGGCCAGCGCCAGCCCCCAGCAGGCCAGCACGGTGCGCCGCACGTCGCCCCCCAGTACGCGCTTGAGGCGCAGGGGGAAGTGGTCGGGACTGCCGTGCCAGAACGGTTTGCCGGCGCGGGCGCGCAGCACCGTCACATAGGCGGTATCCGCCAGCGGCACCAGCAGCAGCGTCAGGGGGGCGAGAAAGCCCGCCTCGCTCGCCTCCGTCATGGGCAGCGCCAGCGCCAGCGCCCCCAGGGTGATCCCCACCGTGAGGGCGCCGGCGTCGCCCAGGTAGATGCTGGCCGGCGCGAAGTTGAACACCACGAAGCCGACCAGCGCCCCGGCCAGGGAAAGGGCCAGCGCCGCCAGGGCAAACTGCCGGGTGGCCACCGCAATGATGCCCAGCGACAGCGCCGCCAGCGCTCCCACCCCGGCCGCCAGGCCGTCGAGGATATCGATGATATTGAAGGCGTTGCACACCGCCAGCAGCCACAGGGCGGCAAGCGGCCAGCGCAGCCCCTCGGGCACCTCGATGAGCTCGATCACCGCCCCCGAGCGCAGCAGCACGAACACCGCCACCCCCTGCCCCAGCAGCTTGGCGAAGGGGGTGAGCACGCCGAAGTCGTCGATGAGCCCCACCAGCAGGGTGAGGGTGGCCGCCAGGAGAATGCCCAGCAGCAGGCGATCGAACTCCAGCACCAGCCCGAGGGCGATGATGAAGGCCAGGAACACCGCCAGGCCCCCCAGGTACGGCACCGGCTCGCGCTGCTGCTTCAAGGGCGTGGAGGGGCGGTCCACGATGCCAAAGCGCAGCGCCGCCGCCCGCGCCACCGGGGTGAAGTACAGCGCCAGCACCAGGGCGAGCACGAAAGCGAGGGGCAGCAGCAGGGGGTTCACCGGGGCAACTCCCGCAGCCGCCGGCGCGGCAGGGCCCGCCGCTGCCGCCAGGCCCGCGCCAGGCGCGGCGCGCCCCCGAGTAGGTGGCCACAGACGGCCGGACGTCGCCCGATCACCAGCAGCACCATCGCCAGATCCGCCAGAGACAGTAACGGTAGCCGAAGCAGGAAATCAACCGCATGGAGGTTGCGCAGCAGCGTCGCCCACCGGTTCAGGAGGATGCACGCCTGCACCGCGGGCGGCCGGCGAAAGATCAGCCGCCCCCGCCCGGACCTCGCCGTCGCGGCTCGCCGGTGCACCGCCACCGCGGAGGGTTCGTACACCACCCGCCAGCCGGCGTTCACCACCCGCCACCCCAGATCCACATCCTCCCAGAAGGCGAAGAACTCCCTGGGAAAGACCTCCCCCTCCACCGCCGCCGCCTCGAGCGCCGCCCGCCGGTACACCATCGCCGCCCCGCACGCCGCCAGCACGTCCGCGCCCTCGAGGTAGCGGCCGGAGGCCGCCTCCCCGAAGCCCCGGTCGCGCACCCGCAGCAGAGCGGGGGTGAGCACCTGGCCGCAGCTGTCCAGCAG
>JABRVY010000094.1:0-7887 GCA_039961755.1 Acidobacteriota bacterium
GCACACCGCCCCGGCCCCCTCCCACGCCAGCCAGCCCCGCCTGCTGCTGGAGGAGCTGCGCCGTGGCGTGGCCGAGCGTCGCCGGCAAATCCTGCTCGCCGCCTCCACCGGCGAAGAGCAGCGACTGGAGCACCTTCTCGCCAGCGCGGAACTGGAGCTTTCACGCCGCTGGCCGGGCGAGGCGGAGATCGGCATCCAGACGGGCACCCTGCCGCGCGGGTTCCTCTGGCGCGAGGCGAACCTCGTCGTCTACGGTCGCGGCGATCTCACCACCCTGCCGCCCCCCGGCCGCCCGCGCCGCTCCCTGGCCGTGGTTCTCGCCGAGATGCGCGACCTCCGGGTGGGGGATTTCGTCGTTCACGCCGATCACGGCATCGGGAGGTTCCAGGGGTTCCGCACCATTCTCCACGACGGGGGGACGCACGAGTGCGTCGAGCTGGAGTACGCCGGTCGCGGCAAGTTGCTGGTGCCCCTGGACCGCGCCGACGTACTGGAGAAGTACGCCTCGGCGAGCGAGGGCGCGCCGCCCAAGCTGGATCGCCTGGGCGGGGGCACCTGGGCGCGCACCAAGGCGCGGGTCAAGAACTCTTTAAGGGATCTGGCCGGGGAGCTGTTGCGCACCCACGCCGCCCGGGAGCTGTCCCGCGGCTTCGCCTTTTCCAAGGATTCGCCCTGGCAGCGGGAGTTCGAGGCGGCGTTCGAGTACGAGCTGACACCCGATCAGGAGGCGGCGGTGCGCGAGGTCAAGCGGGACATGGAGTCCGCCCGCCCCATGGAGCGGCTGCTGGTCGGCGACGTCGGCTATGGCAAGACCGAGGTGGCGATGCGGGCCGCCTTCAAGGCGGTGCTGGACGGCAAGCAGGTGGCGGTGCTGGCCCCCACCACGGTGCTCGCCGCCCAGCACCTGCGCACCTTCACTCGCCGCTTCGCCGGCTTTCCGGTGGAACTGCGGGGCCTTTCCCGCTTCCTGCCCGCCGACGAGCAACGCGCCACCCTCGCCGGACTGGCCGACGGGACGGTGGACGTGGTCATCGGCACCCATCGGCTGCTGGCCGCCGACGTCCGATTCCGTGATCTCGGGCTGGTGGTCATCGATGAGGAGCAGCGCTTCGGCGTGGCGCAGAAGGAGAGACTCAAGCAGCTGGTGGCCGGCGTCGATGTGCTGTCGCTGTCCGCGACCCCCATCCCACGCACCTTGAACCTCGGCCTGCTGGGGTTGCGCGACGTGTCGATCATCGAGACCCCCCCACGCGATCGCCTGGCGGTGCAGACCCATGTGCTGCCCTTCTCCAGGGAGCTGCTGCGCGAGGCCATCCTCACCGAGATGGCGCGCGGCGGGCAGACGTTCTTCGTCCACAACCGGGTCGCCTCCATCGGCGGGCTCGCTGCCCTCCTGCGCGAGACCGTCCCGGAAGCTCGCCTGGTGGTGGCCCACGGTCAGATGGCCGAGCGCCAGTTGGATCGAGCGATGAGCGCCTTCGTGGACGGCCACGCCGACGTGCTGCTGGCCACCTCCATCATCGAAAACGGCCTCGACATCCCCAACGCCAATACCCTCATCGTCAACCGCGCCGAACGCTTCGGCCTGGCTCAGTTGTACCAGCTGCGCGGCCGGGTCGGGCGCTCCGATCGCCTGGCCTTTGCCTACTTCCTGGTGCCGCCCGAGGCGTCCCTGTCGGAGGAGGCGCGGGCCCGCCTGGCCGCCATCGTGGAGTTCGCCGAGCTGGGCTCGGGGTTCCGCATCGCCGCCCGCGACCTGGAAATCCGCGGCGCCGGCAACCTGCTGGGCGCCGAGCAGCACGGCCACCTGCGTGCGGTGGGGTACGAGACCTACTGCCGCCTGCTGGAGGAGGTGGTGCACGAGCTCAGGGGGGAGGAGGCCCCGGCCGCGGTCCACGCCGTCGAGCTGCGCCTGGGGCTGGACCTGAAGCTGCCCGAGGCGTACGTCCCGGACGAGGCGCTCCGCCTTGCCACCTACCGTCGCATCGCCTCGGCGAGGGACGACGCCGCGCTGGCCGATCTGCGCGCCGAGCTGGTGGACCGCTTCGGCCACCCCCCGCCCCAGCTCGCCAATTTGATCCTGCACCAGTCCGTGCGACGGCGCAGCGAGGCCGCCGGGGTGACGCGGATTCGCCGTACCCCGCTGGGCCTCGAGCTCGCTCTCGATGCCGCCCACCCGGCGGCCCACGGCGTGGCGCTGTCCCTGCTGCGCCGCGTTGCCGGCGCCACCCTCTCCCCCCAGGGGGTGCTGCGCCTTCCCTCCCAGGGACACGACGCAGTCAGCGAGGCGGCGGCGTTGCGCGATCTGCTGCCAGCTCCAACAGCGGGGCCAGAAACCCCGTAAATATGAAAAACGCGCTACAATTCCCGCATGCCGGAATTGCGGTGGCGTGCCGGAGAGGAGCTGCGGTCGCTCCGTCTGGAAGACGAGCCCGTCGGGATCGGCCGCGCCTCGGATAATGACATCGTCATGAAGGACTTCTCGGTGTCCCGCCACCACGCCCGCGTGGAGCGCCGAGGCACCTCGTGGTGGGCGGTGGACCTGGGCTCCACCAACGGTGTCAAGATCAACGGTCGATACCTGCCGGAAGCACCCCTCTCCGACGGCGACCGCATCCAGGTGGGTAACTTCACCATCGTGTTCCACAACACCGATTCGGCCGAGAAAGAGTCGGTGGTTTCCTCCACCCTCATCCGCTCCATCGACGAGTTCCGCGAGAGCTTCCCCCTCGAGGTAGAGCCGTCGGCCGCGCCGGCCGCCGCCTCCGCCCGCGAGCGCGTACTGGAAGCGCTGGCCCGTGTTGCCCGCACGCTCCTGGAGGTGGAGGAGCTGGAGCCGGTGCTGGAAAAAGTGATGGAAGCCGTCTTTGCCCAGCTCCCGGCCGATCGCGCCTACCTCCTGCTGATCACCGGCCCGGACCGCAGCGAGCTGCGGATGGCCCGCTCCCGCGGCGGCAAGCCCCTCACCAAGGCGCCCGTCTCCCAGACCATGCTGGAGCTGGTGACTCGCCAGAAGGTGGCCATCCTGACCTCCGACGCCCAGGTGGACGAGCGCTTTGCCGCCGGCCTGTCGGTGCGCATGCACCAGATCCGCTCCGCCATGTGTGCGCCGCTGTGGTACCGGGACGCGGTCATCGGCGTCCTCTACGTGGACACCCCCCTGGCCAGCGGCTGTTTTCACGCCGAGCACCTGGACCTGCTCACCGCCCTCGCCAACTACGCCGCCGTCGCTATCGAGCGCGCCAAGCTCAACGACTCCATTCGCGAGCAGAAGCGCATCCGCGAGCGTCTGGAGCGCTACCACTCCCCGGCCGTGGTGGAAGCCATCGTCGGGCACCACCGCTCGGGCTCCGGTCCCGAGCGCCACGAGACCCGCGAGGTGTCAGTGCTGTTTGCCGACATCGTCGGCTTCACCCAGCGCTGCGAGGGGATGGAACCCCCGGAAGTGGCGGCTTTCCTGACACAGTTCTTCTCTTTGGCCACCGACTCGGTCTTCGAGTTCGGCGGCACCGTCGACAAGTTCATTGGCGATGCCATCATGGCGTTCTTCGGGGCGCCCCTGGCGCAGCCCGACCACGCCGAGCGCGCGGTGCTGGCTGGCCTGGCCATCCGGCGACGGCTGAAGAAGTGGAACCGGGAGCGCCTGCTGGCCGGTCTGGACGCCGTCGAGGTGCGGGTGGCCATCAACTCGGGGCTGGTGGTGGTGGGGGACATTGGCTCCGCCACGCGCGTCGACTACACGGTGCTGGGGAACACGGTCAACGTCGCGGCGCGCATCGAAGACGCGGTTGCCAAGCCGGGCCAGGTGGTGTTGGGCGCGGCAACCCAGAAGGCGGTGGCCCACATCTTCCCCACCGAGCATCTGGGCAACATCGAGCTGCGCGGCCTGAAGGCCAAGCTGCCGGTGTTCCGCGTTCTCACTGAGGAGCTTACCGGAGCGGGCGAGTGACGGCCCTCGCAGAGGTTGTCTTCGTCACCTCCAGCGCGCCCAAGCACCGGGAGGCGGAGGCGATCCTGGGGATTCCCCTCACTCGCCAGCCCCTTGATCTCGTCGAGCCCCAGAGCTTGAACGTCATCGAGGTGGCGAGGAGAAAGGCCCTGCTCGCCCACTCCTTGCTGCACAAGGCGGTGCTGGTGGAGGACACCTCCCTGGAGCTGCGCGCCCTGGGCGGCTTTCCCGGCCCCCTGGTACGCTGGCTGCTGGACGCCGCCGGTCCCGAATCGCTGGCCAGGATCCTGGACGGCTTTGCCGACCGCCACGCCACCGCCCGCTGCGTGGCGCTGCTGTTCGATGGCAGCCGCGAATGGATCGGCGAGGGGACCGTGGAAGGGAGCATCGTCAAGGTCCCCCGCGGCACCTCCGGGTTCGGCTGGGACGTGGTGTTCGCGCCGGCGTGGGGCGATGGCAGAACCTACGCCGAGATGAGCCCCGACGAGAAGAACGCCCGCTCCCACCGCGCCCTGGCCTTTCGCAGCCTCGCTCGGCAGCTGCCAGGCGCCAGCCTCACTCCACGACCATGACCTCCCGGGGCAGCGGCAGCCCGGCGGCGCACCGCTGGCGATCCGCCAGCAGCAGCTGCCACAGGCGGGCGACCCGCGCCCGCAGGCCAATCTCGTCGCCGTCGTTGCGCAGCACGTAGCTGGCCACCGCCCGACGGGCCGGATCATCGAGCTGCGCCGCCACCACCGCCGCGAAGGCAGCCTCGCTCCACCCCGCCGAAAGGGCCCGCTGCCGGCGCAAATGCAGGGGCGCCTCCACCACCACCAACCGGTGGTACTGCCGCCAGCTCCCGGTTTCCACCAGCAGGGCCGCCTCCACCACTGCCACCGGCGTCGAGGTTTCGGCCCGGGCGTCCAGCCAGCTGGCCACCTGGCCCTGCACCAGGGGATGGACGAGCGCCTCTAGCCGGCGGCGGGCCTGGGGGTCGGACAGCACCCTCTCCGCCAGCGCCCGCCGGTTCACCCCCCCCTCGGGGCTCATGACACCACGGCCGAACTCGCGTTCCACTGCGATGGTGCCAGCGCCGCCGGGCCGGTAGAGAGCCTCCACCACTTGGTCGGCGTCCAGCACCGCCGCGCCCCGCTCCGCCAGGAGGCCGGCGACGGTGCTCTTGCCGCTCGCCACCCCGCCCGTCAGGCCGACCCGCAGCACCTCACTCCATCCCGCGCCGGCGGCGCGCGGCGCGCACCGTGTTGCGCAGCAGACCGGCAATGGTCAACGGCCCCACCCCGCCGGGGACCGGCGTGATGGCCCCCGCCACCTCCCGCACCGCCGTGAAGTCCACGTCCCCCACCAGGGTGTAGCCGCGCCTGACGAGCTGCTCCCGCCGGCCCTCGTCGCCCGGGTACAACCGCGCCACCAGCTCGGGGTCCTCCACCCGGTTGATACCCACGTCCACCACCACTGCCCCGGGCTTGACGAACTCGGCATTCACCAGCGCCGGCTTGCCGATCGCCGCCACCAGCACATCCGCCCCTCGGCACACCCCCGCCAGGTCGGCGGTGCGGGAGTGGCAGACCGTCACCGTGGCGTGGCGGGCCAGCAGCAGCGCCGCCATGGGCTTGCCCACGATCTCCGAGCGGCCCAGGACAACCGCGCGCCGGCCGCTCAGCTCCACCCCCTCGGCGTCCAGCAACTCCATGATCCCGGCCGGAGTACAGGGCACGAACGACGGTCGTCCCTGGTGCAGCAGCCCGACGTTGAGCGGGTGGAAACCGTCCACGTCCTTGGCCGGATCGACGAGATCCAGGAATTCCCGGCTGTTGAGGTGGGAGGGGAGGGGAAGCTGCAGCAGGATGCCGTCCACATCCTCATCGCGGTTGAGCTGGACGATCAGCCCGCGCAGCTCCTCCGCCGTGGTGGCGGCGGGCAGGGCGTGGGTCGCCGCTCGAATTCCCGCCGCCTGCGCCGCCTTGCCCTTGGCGCCCACGTACACCCGGGAGGCGGGGTCGTCCCCCACCAGCACCACCTCCAACCTCGGCACGACGCCTCGTCTTCCCAGCTCGGCGACGTCGTCCGCCACGGCGCCGCGAATCCGCGCTGCCACCGCAGTTCCATCCATGATCCTGGCGCTCATCCTGACCCTCCCTTCCTCGCCACCGTCAACACCGCGATGCCTCCCGACAGGTGCCGCTGCTCCGGAAGTGGAAAACCGGCGTGCCGGCAGGCCGCAGCAAACTCGGAAGCATCGGCGAAACTCCCCACCGATGCCGGCAGGTAGGCGTAGGCCGACCCGTCGTCGGAGATCAACCCCCCCACCGGCGTCACCACCCAGCGGTTCCACAGCGCCGCCAGCCGCCCGACGATGGCCCGGCGCGGACGGTGAAACTCCAGCACCCCCAGGATGCCCTGCGGCCGCAGCACCCGCGCGATCTCGCCCAGACCCTGCCCCAGATCGGCGAAATTGCGCACCCCGAAAGCCACCGTGACCGCGGCGAACGCAGCGCTGCGGAACGGCAGGGCGAGGGCATCGGCGGCCACCCAGGTGGCCCCATGGCGCCGTCGGCGCCCCTTGCGGCGGGCCAGCGCCAGCATGTCCAGGCAGAAGTCTGCTCCCACCGCCCGACGATCCCGGACCGCCAGCGCCACGTCGCCGGTGCCGCAGGCGAGATCCAGGACCGGGCCCGCCGGCGCCTCGGCCAACGCCCGCACCAGATGCCGTCGCCAGCCCACGTCCTGGCGCAAGGAGAGCAGGCGGTTGAGCAGGTCATAGCGAGGCGCCACGGAGGAAAACATGGCGCGGATGGCGCGCGGATCGCGGGCCAGTCGATCCCCGGCCTCCCCCGATGGCGCAGACCGTCTCATCGCCGCAGGCTCCGGTTGATCTCCTCCACCATGTTGTAGAGCAACACCAGGTTGGAGATGGCGCGTTCCTCCCGTGCCGGCTGGAGCAGCGGCTGGCACTCCTGCAGCGGCAGTTCGCGGCCACTCCTCAGTTCCCAACAACCGGTCTGGTTCACCAGTCCGTAGCCGCCCAGAGCCAGCACCGCCCCGCTCAGGGCGGCCGTGCCATAGGGGCCCGCTACCGGCCAGCGTCGCTCGCGCAGCAGCGAGGACCCGAGAAACGCCGGCGGCGGGGTGACCCCCAGAACATCCAGGAGAGTGGGAGCGATATCCAGATGCCCTCCCTCCCCGCCCTGTTCCCCGCGGCACTCCTCCCTGGCTCCAGGGAGAAGCACGAAGAAGGGCACGCGATCGATGCGCGGCCAGGTGGATTCGCTCCGCGGAGGCCAGCCGGCCAGCTCGAGAAGCCTCCCCTCCGGGTCGAAGCCGGCATCGTGGTCGCCGTAGATGGCGATCACGGTGTTTTCCTTCAGACCCACCCGTGCGAGCTGATCCACAAACCGCTCCAGGGCACGGTCCACGTAGCGCATGGAATGCAAGTAGTTGCCCAGGGGCGTGTCCTCCAGATCGCCCACCGGGAGCTCCCGGTATCTGGTCGGGAAGCCCTCGAAGGGGTGGTGCAAGCCGAGGGTGATGAGGAGGGCCATGAACGGCTGCGGCTGCTTCGCCAATCGGGGCACCATGCGCTCGAAAAAGACGTGATCCGCCAGCCCCCAGCCGATCTCTTCGCCCTCACCGAGCTCGCGCCGGAAATACGAGGTCTGGAAACCGTAGCGAGGGTGCAGAATGGCGCGGTTCCAGAAACCTCGGTCGAAGGCGTGCGCTGACACCGTGGTGTAGCCCGCCTCGGCCAGCACCGCGGGGAGGGCGTGGAAGTGGTTGCGGGCGCGGCGGAAGGCAACCGCCCCTCGGTCCAGGGCGTGCAGGGAGTTCAAGGCGATGAACTCCCCGTCGGAGCTGCGCCCCTGGTCACTCTGGTCAAAGACGAAGGGGAAGTAGAGGGCCTCCCTGCGCAACCGATCGAGAAAGGGAGTCACCAACTG
>JABRVY010000095.1:0-5622 GCA_039961755.1 Acidobacteriota bacterium
GCGCTGCGCCGTACGCTTGAGAGTACGGCTCGCGCCCTCGCCCCTACGTGCGCCCGCCATCATCGGCGTCTCCGGCCTCTCGTCACGAACCCAACCGCGGCTTTCGGGCTGAAAGCGGCGCGGGTCGGCGATAATCTCCCCCATGTTCGCACGCAAGCGCAGTGGCGCGGTGGTCTGTCCCTCCTGCGGCAAGCTGGTGGGAGTCAACGACGAGCGATGCCTCTCCTGCGGCCGCTGGCGGCCAGGGATGTGGGGGTACGCCCCCCTGGTGCGCCTGCTGGGGTCTGGCGCCGGTCTCGTGCCTACCGTCCTCGGTGGGTGCGTCGCCCTCTACCTCCTGGCCCTGCTCATCGATCCCGCCGGCATCCGGATGCGTGGTGTGCTGTCGCTGCTGTCGCCCTCCTCCCAGAGCCTGTTCCTGCTGGGGGCCTCGGGGGCGGTGCCGGTGGTGGGGTTCGGGCGCTGGTGGACGGTGCTGTCGGCGGCGTGGCTGCACGGAGGGCTGCTGCACATCGCCTTCAACATGCTGTGGTTGCGCACCCTGCTGCCGGCCATGGTGGAGGCCTTCGGCCCCGGGCGCACGGTGATGATCTACACCGCTGCCGCGGCGGCGGGCTTTACCGCCAGCTCCCTGGCGGGGGTGTACCTGGCATTCCTGCCGTCGTTCCTGCGCGGGGCCTACCTCACCATCGGCGCCTCGGCGCCGCTGTTCGGGCTTTTGGGGGCGCTGGTGTGGTACGGCCACCGGGTGGGGCATGCGGTCGTCGGGCGGCAGGCGCTGCAGTGGGCGCTCATGTTGGGAATCATGGGGTTCCTCATCCCCGGGGTGGATACCTGGGCCCACCTGGGAGGGTTTGCCGGCGGCGTCCTGGGCGCCACCCTCACCCGCCCCCTGGAGGGGGAGCGGCCTCGCCACCTGCTGGGGGGGCTCGTGTGCCTGCTGGCCACCGCGGCCGCGGTGCTGGCCTCGGTGGTGACCGCCGCCGGTCGGATGGGGTGAGCGGGGGCCTCTCGGGCCGCCCGTGGTAGCCTCTTGAGGGATGCGCGTCTACCTGGCCCGCTGGGTGTGTACCGAGGTGGAGGCCAACCTGGTGCGCCTGGCCGCCGAGGCGGAGCAGGCGGCGTTGGCCGGGGCGCAGCTGGTGGTGTTCCCCGAGAGCTTCCTGCACGGCTACACCCGCCGGGTGGACCCCGAGCGGGTGCGAGCTCGCTTCGCCGAGGTGTCGGAGCGCGCCCCGCAGGTGGTCTTCGTCTTCGGGTCCTTCTCCGAGCAGCGGCGCAACCGCATGACGGTGTGGCAGGGGGGGAGGGAGCTGGCCCGCTACGACAAGGTGCACCTGTTTGCCCCCAACGGCGAATGCGAGCTGTGGGAGGAGGGGGACCGCTACGTGGCGGTGCGGGCGGCGGGCCATACCCTGGGGCTGCTCAACTGCAACGACGTGCGCTTTCCCGAGCAGGCGCGGGCGCTGCGCCTGGAGGCCCGCTGCGACCTGCTGGTGGCGGTGGCCTGGTGGCCCTGGCGGCGGGACCACGTCTGGCGCACCCTGCTGCGGGCGCGGGCCATCGAAAACGCCTCCTGGGTGGTGGGGTGCTGTGTGGCTGCCTCGGAGTACCCCGGCGAGTACTTTGCCGGGGCCGGCAACCACGTCTTCGATCCCCACGGAGAGCCGGTGCGCACCGCCGACGACCACACCTACGAGCTGGAGTTCGGGCGCACCGCCCCGCCCGTGGTGGACCCCCTGATTTCGTGGCGGGAGATCACCCGCCTGGACCTCTTGCCTTGAAGACGAAGCTCACCAAGTTTCGCCGGCCTCGTACCCCAGGGAGCTGAGGAGTGCTGGGGCGGTTTCTTTGAAAGCCCTCGCCAGGCGCGGAGTGAATTGTCGGCGCCAATCACCCAGGACACCACGCCGGAAGGTGGGGCCATACGGGTGGTACAGCACGGAGGCCAGGAGGCCAACGGCAACTTCGGGAATCTGGCCGTACCCGAGGTGGAAGGCGATGGCGCGAATCTCGTGGTGCTGGGCGGTGCGGCTGCCGCCCCCGCGGGGTCCCACCAGCGCCTCGTAGCTGGTGGTGTAGGCGGAGGGACAGCTGCGCCACCCCTGGTAGAGGGCGAAGAAGGTGGCGACGTCGGGCAGGAAGCGCCCGGGGCCCAGGTGGACCCCGCGGATCACGAGCTCGGCGGCCTCCTCGAAACCCCTCACGTGGTCGCGGAAGTAGGAGTGCAGCGCGTGATCCGGGAAACGCCGGATGTGGTGGACGAGGGAGACCACATAGGCACGCGGGTCACGCACCACGTGCACGACCCGGGCGCCCGCCGCCGCCACGGCGGCGGCAATGGCGGGAGTGTGGGGGATGTGTCCGACGACGAACCGGCCGCGGGCGCCGGCAAGAGCTGCGGCGAGCTCTTCGCCGCTGGTCTGTTCGTTGCGGGGCAGTTCAGCGGCGAAGCGAAGGGGTGGCGCGAAGCGCAGCAGATCCCGCACCAGGTGCGTTCCGCACTTGGGTATGGAGGTCAGCAGCACCGGCGCGTCCCGACGGCGCCGCAGCCAGAGGTGGAGGAGCAGACGCACGGCGCGGCGGTGCAAGAAGGCGACGGTACGCCCGGGCCAGGACCTCGAGCCTCTCGCGAGGCTCACCGCGGTGTCGCCGGGGGCAGGCCAAGCTCGGCCAGCAGTGGCCCGGCGGCCACGCCGTGCAGGGTTTCCATCACCCAGAACACGAAGCGCACGTCCACGCTCACGTTGCGGGCCACCTCCGGGTTGTACCCGAAGTCGTTGGCGACGTTTTCCCACACCCGGTCGAAGTTGACGCCGACCAGCTCTCCCCGGCCGTTGAGCACCGGCGAGCCGGAGTTGCCCCCGGTGGTGTCCAGGTCAGCAAGGAAGTTCACCGGCACGTCGCCGAGGCGCGGGTCGGCCCAGCGGCTGCCGCCGGCAGCGGCGGCGGCTTCCCGCACCGCCCGGGGGGCGGCAAAGGGCTCCTCGCCGGTGTGTTTCTCCAGCAGGCCGGCCAGGCGGGTGGCGGGCTCCAGCCACACCGCGTCGCGGGGGGAGTACCCCTTCACGTGCCCCCAGGTGAAGCGCAGGGAGCCGTTGGCGTCGGGCGCCACCGGCACCCCCAGGTAGGAGTTGGCCGCCCGGATCCACTGCGGGCGCGCCCGGTAGACGGTGCCCGCCCAGCGGTGCTCGCGCTCCTCCAGGGCGCGCAGCTCCCCATCCAGGGCCAGGGCCAGGCGCAGCAGGGGGTCGTTGCGCCCCATCAGGGCGGCGCGGTCGCCGTCGAACATGGCCAGCCGCTGGCCGAGGTCGGTGACCTTGGTGCCGGCGTAGAGGGCCTCCACCTTGCGGGTGATGGCGGGCAGGGAGCGGTCCTGGCCCACAAAGGCGTCCACCGCCGGGCTGCGCTGGCCCTCGGGCAGGTTGGCGAGGCGGTGCATGAGGTCGGCGAGGAGCGCGGCGTCACCGGCCGGGTCGAAGCGCTTCTGGGCGTTCTCCAGCTCCGTGCGCAGCCGCTCGCGGTTGCGCTCCATGTAGGCGGGCTGGCGCTCCAGGTCCGGCCTGGCCTTCTCGTCGGTCCAGCGGGCGAGGGTCAGCGCCCAGGCCAGCGCCCGGGGTCCGAAGCGGGGCACACTGCCCAGCAGGAAGTCGCGCTCGAAGGTGGCCAGCTTCTCCGCCACCATGGCCTCCAGGGTGGCGTGGGCCTCCACCGCGCTGGCGTACCCCTTCTGCTGCCTGGCCCAGGCCTGCACCTCGGCGTCGAAGGTCTTCTTCGCCTCCAGGATGCGGCCGCGGGCCAGGCCGGCCAGCTGGCCACGGGCGTTCTTCTCGCCGTTGGCAAGGTCCCGCAGCGCCGGAGCCAGGGCGATGCGGGCCGCCTCGCTGCGCTCGGCGGCGGCGGAGAGGATCCTGATCCAGTCGCGGAACAACGCCGCCCGGGCGGGGAAGAAGCGCTCCGCCCGCTCGGCCATCTCCGGGGCGGTGAGCTCCCGGAAGGTGCGGCCGGGGTAGCCCACCGCCATCACGAAGCTGTCCGGCTGTACCCCGGTGGTGGCGACGCGGAAGAACTGCCTGGGCCGGTACGGCTGATTCTCCGGCGCGAAGGGGGCGGGCTGGTTGTCCCCCCCGGCCCACACCCGCAGCAGGGCCACGTCGCCGGTGTGGCGTGGCCAGGACCAGTTGTCGACTTCGCCCCCGTAGTTGCCGATGCTCTCCGGCGGCGCCCACACCAGTCGCACGTCGGGAAACTCCAGGCTCTCCTCCAGGGTGAAGCGCAGGCCGCCGTGGTAGGTGGCCAGGCGGCAGCGACGGTGGGGGGTGGCCTCGCAGGCGGCGATGAGTTCCTTTTCCTTGCGCTCCAGGGCCCGATAGCGGGCCAGGTCGTCGGCCCCGGCCGGCACCGCCGCCAGCATCTCCCGGGTGACGTCGGTGAAGCGGTGGGGGATGCGCACCCGCAGCCCCTCCCCGGGCAGCTCCGCCGCCCGGGTGGCGGCGAGGAACCCCTCTGCCAGCAGGTTGCGGTCCGGTCGGGAGTGCCGCTGGATCACCCCGAGGGCGCAGTGGTGGTTGGTGATGAGCAGCCCTTCCGCCGACACGAAGCCGGCGGAGCAGCCGCCGTAGTCCACCGCCGCCTCCAAAAGGCCCCCCTCTCCGGGGAACCACAGGGCCCGGGGCGGGATCTCCAGCCCCGCCCTGGCCAGGGTCTCGGCGTCCAGGTGGAGAATTTGCTCCGGCGTCCACTTGCCCTCGGCGGCGAGGCAAGGGGCGGTGAGGAGTATCGTCGCGACGAAGCGGGCCATCACTTTCATGAGGGAAAGTGTATCGGGTCCGGGGAAGCGCACCAGGGGGGTGGGGAGACCTCGCTGCGTGTGGACGGGGCGGGAAAGGGTCGGTACAATTTCGCTCCCCGGCCACGGCGCCCGGGGCGGCGGGGATAACCTCATGACCCAGACACCACGAATCCACGAGGTGGGGCTGCGGGACGGACTGCAGGTGGAAAGGACCGTCGTGCCCCTGGAGGAGAAGCTGCGTTGGGCGGAAGGGCTCCTGGCCTCGGGGGTGGATGTGGTGCAGCTGGGCTCCTTTGTCAACCCGGAAAAGGTGCCGCAGATGGCCGATACCGACGCGCTGGTGCGCCGGGTGCGGGAGCTGCCCGGCCGCCCACCACAGGTGCGGCTGTCCGCCCTGGTGCTCAACGAGAAGGGGCTGGAGCGAGCACTGGCCTGCGGGGTGGAGCTGGTGTGCATGGGGGTGTCGGCCTCCGACACTCACAGCCGCAAGAACACCGGCATGAGCCCCGCCGAGGCCCAGGCCCGCATCGTTGCCATGGCCCGGCGGGCGCTGGCGGAGGGGCTCGCCGTACAGGCCTCGGTGCAGTCGGCCTTCGGGTGCGGCTTCGAAGGTCCGATTCCCCCCCAGCGGGTGCTGGACCTGGTGAAGGCCTACCTGGACGCCGGGGTGCGGCAGGTGAGCCTGGCGGACACCGCCGGGCACGCCCACCCCCTGCAGGTGGAGGAGCTGTTCGGGGCCATCCACCAGCTGGACCCCGAGGTGGAGCTGGCCTGCCACTTCCACAACACCTACGGGTTGGGGCTGGCCAACTGCGTGGCCGCCTGGCGGG
>JABRVY010000096.1:0-6791 GCA_039961755.1 Acidobacteriota bacterium
GGCGGGTGGAGAGCGGAGCCCCCAGTTCGAGGGAGCTGGGTCGAGGCGACGGGGGCCCGGGCGGGCGGTCGCCGGACCCCCCGCCCAAATGAGAAACGGCCCCTTGCGGGGCCGTTCCGGATTCACAGCAAGGTGGTCTCAGAAGGTGAACTGCAGGGCCGTGTGCACGTAGCGGCCGTAGGGGTCGTAGGTACCGTAGAAGCCCGGGCCGTAGTCGTTGTCCTGCATGCCGGGGGCCAGCGGCGGCTCCTTGTCGGCGATGTTGTTGACCCCCAGGATCAGCTGGATGGCGCCACCGATCTTGTAGCTGGCCGCCAGGTCGAAGTAGTGGTGCGCAGGGATCTTGTAGATGCCGTTCCTCTGCAGACGTGCGACGTTACCCGGGTCGCCCAGTGCGGGGTTGGGGCTGCCGTCATCGTTGGTGACGGCGTGGATGTAGCGCCAACCGAGGGACACGGAGATGTTGCCGGTTTCCCAGCCAAAGCGGGAGAGGTGCCGCCACTTGGGCGAGGGAATGCCGCACTGGTTGCCGAAGTAGCCGACGCAATCGTACGTGTAGAGACCGCTGTCAATGGCCTGTTTCTGCAGGTAGGAACCGATCATGTTGATGGTGAACAGGCTCTTGCCGATGGGCATGAGGTAGGAGAGGTTGGCATCCAGACCCTGGACGTTGCGCTTTCCGATGTTCTGATTGGTGGTGATGGTGTAGCCATCGGGGGTGAGCCACAGGGTGCCGGCGCGGTCACGGTGGATGAGGCTGCACAGCCGCGGATCGCCGGTGTTGGCGCAGGCGTTGATGATGTCGTCGGCGCCCAGGGAGCCGATCGTCTTGTCGATGTCGATATCGAAGTAGTCAAAGGCCATGGAGAGACCCGACACCGCCGACGGGGTGATGACGATCCCGGCGGTGAGGGTGTCGGCGACTTCGGGCGACAGGTTGGGGTTACCACCGCCCAGGGTGTTGTACTGCTCGGCGGGGTTGGGGAGGATGTTGCCGTACTGGGCCGGGGTCACGCCGGTGCGACGGCACTGCTCCAGGGTGGCGGTGGGGTTCGGACCGGCGCAGATGTCCTGGCTGCCGCCCAGACCCAGCCCCTGCGGGGTGAACAGCTCCCGCACGTTGGGGGCGCGGGTGGCGCGGTTGGCACCGCCGCGCACCTTGAAGTCGCTCGACGGAGACCAGCCCAGCTGCGCCTTCCAGGTGGGGTGGTTGCCGCTGGTGTTGTACTTGGAGTAGCGGTAGCCGAGCTCCAGGCTCAGGTCCTTGGCGGCGGGGGCGCCCTGAACCAGTGGCACCAGGGCCTCCAGGAAGGCCTCCTTGACGTCGTAGGACCCGGAGACAGGTACGGTCGGGCCGCCCTGGCCGGAGCCCCACCCCTCGCGGTAGGCCAGGTCGGGGTTGACGAAGAGGAACTCCTTGCGGTACTCGGTGCCGAGGGCCAGCTGGATCCCCTCGGTGGCGCTGGGGAGTGCCCAGCCGTATTCCTTCATGTCGCCGGTGAAGCGGGCGCCCAGCATTTCGGTCTTGGTGCCGGAGTCCAGCACCAGGGGGATGGACAGGTAGTCCAAGGCGTCCTTGGTGACGCCGCCGATCTTGAAGATGTTCCAGGGCACGCAGCCGGGGTTGCCGGAGCGGCAGTGCCAGGTGGAGGGGTCGTTGGGATCCCCGTCGACGATGAGGGCGTCCTGAAGGCGAATGACGTTGAGGTCGTTCTTGTACGACTGCGGCGAGCGCACCTCGGCGTGCAGCCCGAAGACGTTGTAGCTCCAGGCGTCGTTGATCTCGCCCTTGAGGCCGGTGACCATGCGGAAGGCGGTGTGACGCAGCTGGGCCACCCGCGCGCCGCCCTCGACGTTGCGCCGCAGGATGGTCACGTTGGCCATGTCGGTGGGACCGTAGCCGGCATCGGTGCACAGCCGCTGGCGCTGCTGCGGCGACAACATCGGGTTGTCGCAGTTGATCAAGCTGGTGTTGCCGAAGTTGCCCGACGGCGCGATCTGTGCATCAGTGTAGTCATCCATGAACATGATACTGGCGTACGCCTCGAAGTGGCGGTTCCAGTCGTAGTTCAGGAAGCCGCCACCGGTGTACTTTTCCGCCGGCCGCTGCATGAAGTTGTAGGGGGCGTAGTTGAACACGTCCATGGCGGTGCGATTACGGAAGGTGTTGCCCGGGCCGCTCTGATCGAGGGTGTAATCCCCCATGAAGTTGTAGTCCCGGTCGAAGACGATGAAACGACCCAGCGGAATGGTAGACGATCCGCTGCAGATCGGGCCGTTGGTGCCCAGACCGGGGGCGCAGTTGGTGTAGTCGCGCCGATCCTTGCGCACCGCCGAGGTCTTGCGGTAATCCAGGTAGGCGGAGGCGTGACCCTTGCCGTCGGCGAACTTGCCGCCCAGGGCGATGTTGGCGTTCAGGGCACCACCATCCCAGGCGTCCCCCTCGGGAACCTTGAAGCCGCGCGCCGCGTTCATCGACCGGGCCAGCTTGTTGTCGTTGGTGTGCTGGAAGCCGCCGAACTGGATGCCCCCGCGGAATCCCTCGAAGTCCTTGTCGAGGATGAAGTTCACGACCCCGGCCACGGCGTCGGCACCGTACACCGAGGAGGCGCCGCCGGTGAGGATGTCCACCCTCTTGACCAGTGCCGAGGGGATGAAGTTGAGGTCGGGGGCGGTGTCCCAGGCATCACCCGAGGACATGCGCTGCCCGTCGATGAGCACCAGGGTGCGCACCGTGCCCAGATAGCGCAGGTCCACGGTGGCCGTCCCGGTGGCGCCGTTGGCGATGGTGGAGTTCTGCGCCGCAAAGATCTGCGGCAGAGCGGTGAGCAGATCCTCGATACGGGTGAGGCCGCGATAGCTCAGCTCTTCGATTTCCAGCGTGGTGACCGGGCTCAGGGCCTCCAGGGTGGGACGGGGGATCAAGGTACCGGTGACCTCGACCTCTTCCTTGAACTTGGTTTCCGCCGGCTGCTCCTCTTGCGCCAGCGCCGGGATCACCAGGCCGAGCCCGGCGAGGATCGCGGCGCCGAGCAGGACGACGCGGAAATTGTTACCAGATCTCGCTTGCATCGTTTCTCCTCCTCCTTAATAGGGTAGTTGTTGATGGCGTCATGGATCGTCACGAACTGGTGGAGGCTCCCGCGAGCCCGATCCCGGCGGGCGACGGAGCCGGGGCGGGAAGCTGCTTTCCAACCACACCGCAGCTCTGGCCCAGGGACGGGCGGTGGCCGTTCTTTCGAGCGTCGTCCTCGCGCTCGCCGCGTGCCGCTCCGTCGTGAAGACATTCACTCGCACGGGAGATTCCCGCAGCCATTGTGGACCAGCTTTGCAAACTGTCAAGGGGCGGGGCCATGCTCCCCGGTCCTGACCGTCAGGCGAGGGTACGAGGGGCACGGGCATGGCGCCACACCCGCCACCGACCATGCGCTCATGGAATGACCCGGGCGCCCCCGGCGAGCGTCAGCTCTTGGCCAGATGGGCCAGCATCTCGCGCACGGAAGGGGCTTCCGGATCGTTGGGGGCGAGTTCCAGAAAACGCTGGAAGTGAGAACTGGCGGCGGCACTGGCCCCCTCGCTGACGGCAATGAGCCCCAGGTAGTAGTGCGCCTGGGGGTAGGTGGGTCGGAGCTGGACCACCTTGGCAAAGGCACCCCTGGCCAGGGGGAGGTCGTTGGCATCGTAGGCGTCAAAGGCGACCTTCAGCAGGCCGTTGAAGGCCACCTCGGGCTCGATGGGGGCGAGGCCCTCGAGAGCTTCCACTAGGCGCGCCCTGTCGCCCAACCCCAGACAGGCGTTGTAGCGCAGTCGAATGGCCTTCTCGTTGCCGGGGTCGGTCTTCAGGATAGTTTCGGCAGCGGTGGCCGCCTCGGCGTGCCGGCCGAGGGCGACCCCGGCGGTGGCCAGCCCGAGGAGGGACTCCTTGAGGTTGGGGTCGAGGTTCAAGGCGGTCTGGAAGCGGGCAAACGCCCCCTCGTTGTCCCCGCGCCGGGCCAGGGCGACCGCCTCGTTGTGCACCCGCTTCGCCTCCTCCAGGCGCCGGCCGATGCGCTGCATGTCCTCCAGGGCCACGGCGGCGCGCGCCTCGTCCTTGAGGTTGGTGTAGGCCTGCCACCGCGCCAGCAGCACCGCCTCATCCATGGAGCCAAGGGCGATCGCCCGCTCCGCCGACTCGGCCGCCTCGCGATCCTTTCCCAGCTCCACCTGCACGGCGGCCAGCGCCCCCCAGGCCTGCCGCAGCTCCGGATCGTGCTCCACCGCCTCGCGGAACTTGGCCTCGGCCAGGATATAGTTGTTGGCCTTCAGCGCTGCCACGCCGGTGTTGTAGGCGAGGGCTGCCTCCTCCGAGGTGGCCACGGTGAGGGTGGCCCCGCCCGGGACCGAGAGCTGCCGCCGCAGCACCCACTCGAAATGCTGGGTTCCTTCCAGATGCCACTCCTGGGTGGCCTCGGTAAGCTGGTAGCCGGGCTTTTCGAAGCGGTAGACGTAAGTCACGTCGATCTGCCGGAAATCCACCAGGAAGGCCCCCTTGCGGTCGGTGGTGCGTACCTCCTTGAACTCCGGCAGCTGCGGGGAGGTGACGGTCACCGTCACCCCCTCCACCGGTTTCCCCTCCTGGTCCACCAGTTTGCCCACCAGCCGAGCCTTTCTCTGGGCCAGGGCCTGGCCCGGCAGGAGAAGGGTCAAGAGCACGAGGACGGCGAGGGTGCGAAAGCCGTGGCGCATGGCGATCACCTCTTCTCCCCGGCCGGCCGGGGGGCCGGCGCGCAGGGTCCTTTCTCCCGCCCGTGAATCCCGCCCCTCCTCATTAGCAGAGGGGCGCCGGCGAGAGTCGGCAAGAGTATAGACCTGTCCCCCTCACTGTTCCCCCTGGCGCAGCTCCAGTTGGCGGAACAGCAGCGACGGGGTAGTCACGGCGCTGCCGAGGGACAGGCTTGCGCTGTCCGCACCGGCGGCGTCGAGGGCGGCGAGCAGGCGACCGCAGCCGGCGCGCAACTCCACCCGCGGCCATGCCTGCACCGCCTCACCATGGCACAACCGCACGCCTGTCGCCTGAAGGGTGAGATCGTCCCTTTCAGCATCCACCCGCACCGGCCCGGCGAGGGAGTGCAGCCGCCAACCATCGTCGATGCAGCTCGCCAGCTCCCGGGGGGAAAGCGCGCCGGCCATCATGACCAGATTGGCGGGGCCGCGGCAGGGGGGATCCGCATAGGAGGCACGCACCGCCCCGCCGGCCCGCCGGACGTCGCCGCCGGCCTCCCCCCAGGTGAGCGGCAGGGCGCCCACCCGGCCATCGGCGAGGAGGGGCACGCGGCGGGAGGGGAGCCCCTCACCGTCGAAGGGGAGGGGCAGCAGACCGTCGGGGCCGCCCCGCGCATCGGCGAGGTTCCAGGCAGACGCCACCTGCCGGCGCCCCCGCGGACGGGACTGCAGCAACTCCACCAGCGCCTCCAGCAAGGGACCGGCAACCCCCGGGGCGAGAAGCACGTCCTGAAGGCCGCGCCGGGGAGGAAAAAGAGGAAGAGGCGGGCCGGCAAGCTCGGCCACCAGCGCCGCGCAGCGTTGCAGGAGGCCATCCCCGAGAGCGGGCGCGGCCACGTGAACGAAGCCGGGTGGCAGACCGCCCTGACTGGCCTGCACCTCCACCACGACGCCCGATAAAGCAGCAGATCCGGCGAAGCCCTCGCCGGTCACCAGCAGCGCCCGGCTCCAGCCGGCGGCCAGGCGCACCTCCCGCACGCCGGTCAGGCGGGGGCCCAGTTCATCCATCAGCTCGAGAGCGAAGCGCTCCAGCTGGCCGGCGGTGGGTGCGGGGGGTGGCGCCGGAACGGTCGCGGAACCCAGCGCCCAACGCGGGGGAAGCGGATCCGGGCCCGGATGCCGCGCCGCCAGCGCCGCCCGTGCCGCCTCGCGCCCGGCCGTCGCCGCCACCCCGGCGGCCGAGGCGAAGCCCGCTGTTCCCCCGCCGGCGAGGCGGCACGCCACACCGGCCTGCAGGGCGTGACGCCGTTCCCACTGGCCGGCTCGCCAGCGCAGGGAGTGGGTTTCGCCCTCCCGGGCGTAGACCTCGTGGCGCAGCCCGCTGCGCTCGAGCTCGGCGAGCGCCGCCTCGACGGCTGGCAGCAGGCCGCCCCTCACCCCGCCTCCAGGCCATCGAGGAGAAGCCAGGGGGTTTCGCTGCCCACCGGCACGGCATCGCCGTCTTTCCGGCACCACCCCGGCTCGGCGCTGACCTCGGTCTCGGGGGAACAGGCCACGAGCCTCTCGCATACGCTCGTCAGCGGCGCATGCAGGGTGAACGACGGCAGCGGACGCTGCGCCTCGCCGCCGCGCAGGGCGTGGGCGCGGCGCGCCTCCAGCCGCACCGTGGCGGTGGGCAGGTCGAAGGCGGCGGAGCGCACCGAGAGCACCTCCACCCGCGCCCGCCGGCGGAGCTCCTCCAGGGGCGTTCCCGGCCCGCGGGTGACCAGGTTGGAGATGCGCGGCCGGGGCATGGCGTGGACGCCGCCGCGGCGAGCGTTGCCGGCCGGCACCCCGAGGCGAGCGGCGATGGCCCGATCCGCCAGCACCCCCACGGCTTCACCATCGTGCAGCAGGGTGCGAGGCCGCGCGGGTGTGCCCTCGTCGTCGACGCTGAAGCTCCCCGGCAGGTCGAACCGGGTCGGATCATCGACGACCTCCAGGAGCTGGGCGAAACGCGGTTGCGACTCGCCGCCCGCAAAGGGCGAAAGTCTCGCCTCCACCAGGTCTCCCTCCAGGGCATGCCCCACCACCTCATGGATGAGCGCCGC
>JABRVY010000097.1:0-1397 GCA_039961755.1 Acidobacteriota bacterium
GGCGTTGAGCACGGCCAGAGCCAGGCCCCCACCCCAGCGGGCAACCTCCTCCACCGCTTCCTCCAGCTGCCGCGCGTCGGTCACATCCGCGGCCACCGCCAGCGCCTGCCCTCCCGCCTCCCGGCACCGCGCCGCTACCTCCCCCAGGGACCCGCCGTCCCGGGCGATCAGCCCCACTCGACAACCCTTTTCTGCCAGCGCCAAGGCGATTGCCTCGCCGATGCCCCGGGAGGCGCCAGTGACGATGGCCGATACTCCGGCAAGCCGCATCTTTAAATGATGCCACGTATGGGAAGGCGTTCATCCCCGGTGGACGTCAAGACCCTGTTGGTCCCTCGTCCCGCCACCGCGGGCGGCTATACTGCAGGCGTGTTCACGATCCGCGGCGTCGCGATCTCGCCCCCGCTCCTCCTGGCGCCCATGGCGGGCATCACCGACCGGGATTTCCGTCTGCTCATCCGTCGCCTGGGCGGCTGTGGGCTGGTGGCCATGGAGTTCATCTCCGCCGAGGGGCTGCTGCGCCGCAACCCATCCACCTTGCGCATGCTCCACTTCGTGGATGAGGAACGCCCCATCTCCATCCAGATTTACGGCTCCGACCCCGCGCGCATGGCCGAAGCTGCTCGCCAGGTGGAGGCCATGGGAGCGGACGTGTGCGACATCAACATGGGCTGCCCGGCCAACAAGGTGCTCAAAGGGTGCGCCGGGGCCGCCCTGACTGGAGATTTGCCCCTGGCCGGCGCCATCGTCCGCGCGGTGCGGGCAGCAATCACCCTGCCACTGACGGTCAAGTTCCGCCTGGGACTGCGCCCGCAGGCGCTGACCTACCTGGAGCTGGGGCGCATTCTGGAGGGTGAAGGCGCCGACGCTGTGACCTTGCACGGGCGCACCGCCAGCCAGCAGTTCTCCGGGCAGGCCGACTGGAGCCACATCGCCCGTCTGAAGGAAGAGCTGTCGATCCCGGTGATCGGCAACGGCGACGTGCGGTGCGCCGACGACGCCTTGCGCATGTTTCGTTCCACCGGCTGCGACGGTGTCATGATCGGTCGGGCGAGCCTCACCAACCCGTGGATCTTTCGCCAGGCCGCGGCCCTGCTGGAGGGCCGGGAGCTCCTTCCAGCTTCGCCCGAGGAGCGCCGGACTCTCATGCTCGACCACTTCCGCGAAGTCATCGCCCGCGAGGACGAACGCAGCGCCTTGCACAAGCTCAAGACCTTCACCGGCTGGTACACGCACGGTCTCCCGGACGGTCGGCTGCTGCGCCGTCGCCTCAACGACCTCCCCAGCGCCGCGGCGGTGATCGAGGCGGTGGAGGAATTCTTCGCTGCCGCCACCCCCTCTCAGATTCCCTGGCCCCCCTGCCCGCAGGGGAACGCCCCGCTGGAGAGCCCCCCATG
>JABRVY010000098.1:0-1565 GCA_039961755.1 Acidobacteriota bacterium
GCCCCCTCCCCCGCCCCCTGCCTGCTGGTGCTGCTGCCCGGCCGCTGGGACCGGCCGGAAGACTTCGAGCGCCGCGGCTTCCTCGCCGATCTCACAACTGCCGGGGTGGCGGCCGATGCCGTGGCGGTGGACGCCCACCTGGGGTACTACCGCCGCGGCAGCATCCTCACCCGGCTGCGCCAGGACGTGCTCGAGCCGGCGCGTCGCACGGGCCACCGAGCCATCTGGCTGGTAGGGATTTCCATGGGAGGCACGGGGGCCATCCTGTACGACTTCAACCACCCCGGCGAGGTGGACGGGATCTTCCTGATCGCGCCGTTCCTGGGCGAGACGGCCATCGTCCACGAGGTGGAGAGCGCCGGCGGAGTGACCGGCTGGCAGGATTCCGGCAGTGTCGGCAAGCCCTTCGAGCGGGAGCTGTGGCGGTGGGCGCAGCGCATCGCCGCCGCCGATGCCGATCGACCTCCTGTGCTGCTGGGCTACGGCGCAGGCGACGACTTCGCCCCGGCGCATCGACTGCTGGCCCGGGTGCTGCCCCCCGCACGGGTGTTCGTCGAGCCCGGCGGTCACGACTGGCACCCCTGGCGGGCCGCCTGGCGGCGCTTCCTCGCCTCGCAGGAGCTCGCCCCCTGCCGCCCCTCCGCGGCCCTGGCACGTTCGACATCCCCGCCGCCGGTGCGGGACAATGGGCGAGAGCACGGATGAGGCGATGGTCGTTCCTGCCCGCGCTCCTCGTCCTGGCAGCCGGCGGCTGCATGTCCTGGACGCCGGGGTGGCAGCTGCCGGCCCCGCTGCCAGGAGCGGGCGACGCCGCGGCGCTGTTCTCTGAAGGTGCGGAGATCCTCGCCCGCGCCGACTCCCGCCCCGCCGTGGAGCGGGCAGCTCGGCTTTTCGAGGCGGCGTCAGCGGCCGATCCCACCCACACCGAGGCGCTCACCCGCGCCTGCGAGGCGTACTGCCTCCTGGGGGCCGGTTACACCACCGGCCGGGCCGCCAAGCGGGCCGCCTACGGCCGGGCCATCACCCTGTGCGAGCGGGCCATGGCCAGCAATCCGGAGTTCGCCGCCCGGGTGGCCCGGGGAGAACCCCTGGAGGGGGCCGTCGCAGCCCTGGGGGAGCGGGAGATGGGGGCCATGCACTTCTGGGTGACGGCGGTGTCGTACCGCTTCAAGGAGACCCTCTCCCCCCTCGCCTACCCCTTCAATGTGCGCTGGATCGAGCGGGAGCGGGCGGTGCTGGAGCGCATGAACGCGATCGACCCCCACTGGGGCGCCGGCTCGCTGCGCTTCGCCTGGGCCATCTTCTATCTCGCCCTGCCGGCCCGCTTCGGTGGCGACCTCGAGCGCTCCCGCGCCATCTTCGACGAGCTGATCGCCGCCTACCCCGACAGCATGCTGCCCCGTTGGGGGCGCGCCAGGTATTTCTACCCCAGGACAAGGGAGCGGGAGGCACGGCGGCGGGACCTGGAGTGGGTGGCCGCCCGGGAGCCGTCCCCCCACCCCGACGAGTACCCCTGGGAGGTGTACTTCCGCGCCGACGCCCGCCGCCTGCTGACCCGCTAGCTG
>JABRVY010000099.1:0-1489 GCA_039961755.1 Acidobacteriota bacterium
TACGGGTGCGCGACCTGCGGCGTGCCCGCCTCGAGGCGGCCATCGTCGTGGACTGCTCCTCGGCCCGCCGCCTGGGCGAGGAGCAGCTCCCCCACCTCGCCCAGGCGGCGGGCCGAGGAGCAGTCCACGACGATGGCCGCCTCGAGGCGGGCACGCCGCAGGTCGCGCACCCGTACCTCGGGCAGGCGAATCCGCTCGGCGTCCAGGAACCTGCGCACCGCCACCTCCTGGGAGCCGGCGAACACCAGGCGCGCCGCCGGATCCAGCAGGCGCGCCCCCGCCATCGCCCCCAGCGCATCGAAATCGGCACCCAAGTGGGAGGTGATGATGCGCACCGCTGCTAGTCTACCCCCGGCCTCCCGTCCCTTGAAGAAATGGAGTAGACTTCCCTTCCCCGGAAAGGATCGGAGCATGCGTATCCGCGTTGTCGCCTCCCTGGTCGTGATTGCCGTTGCCGCCGTTGGTCTCCTCGCTGCCGACGAGCCGCTCTCCTACGCCACCCACATCCGCCCCCTCTTCGAGAAGGAGTGCGGGGACTGCCACGGCCCCAAGCGGCCCAAGAAGGGCCTCGACCTGCTGGGCTCCGGCGCCGTGGCGGCCATGGTGGATCGCCCCTCCCAGAACGAACCGCAGGTGATGCTGGTGAAGGCGGGCGATGCAGGTGCGTCGTACCTGTGGCGCAAGCTGGCCCACACCCACAGCGAGGGCAAGGGCATGCCCCGCGGCCTCTTCACCGCCACCAAGCTGCCCCAGGAACAGATCGATCTGGTCGCCCGCTGGATCGAGCAGGGCGCCCGGCCCTAGCGGCCCAGCAGCAGCCGACCGAGGCCGCGCACGGAGAGGATCGACGCCGGCGACCGGGTGGCGGCCAGCACCGCCTTGACCCGGGCCCGGGCCGCCGCCGAGGCCTCCACCCGGCGCACCAGCGCATCCAGGAGCCACGGCCACCCCAGCAGGCGTTCGCCCCAGCGGTAGGCGGCAAAGTCCCGGGCAAACCGCCGCCGCAGGAGTCGACGGTAATGCCGAGCCGCATCGCCGCCGGCGGCCAGCGCGGTTGCCGCCAGCATCCCGCTCTCCAGCGCCGGCCCGATCCCCTCGCCGGAGAACGGCCGCGTGAGGCCTGCCGCCTCCCCCACCGCCAGCACCTTGCCCCGCGCCACCTGCAGGCGAGGAAAGGACGACTGCAGCGGCGCCCCCCGCGGTTCCCCCTGCAGGCGGGGGGCGCCCTGCTCGGAGGCAAAGCGGCGGGTCTCGTCCATGAGCGAGGGATCACCCGGTCGGCTGGCGAAGACCCCGCACCCCAGGTTGAAGCTGCCATCCTCCAGCGGGAACGCCCAGTAGTAGCCGCGGGGCAGGCGATGACGGTGGAAAACGATCACCAGCTCGCCGGGATCGGCCTCGGGCAGGCGGACATAGCTCCTCACCGCCGCCCCGCCGCGGGGAGCCCGCTCGAGACCCGCCAGCTGGCGGGTCTCGAGCGGGCTCCCCG
>JABRVY010000100.1:0-5624 GCA_039961755.1 Acidobacteriota bacterium
CGCCCGGACCCTCCACCTCGGCGCCAGCCCCCTCCCCCGACGCCTTGCGCCGGCGCCTTCCCCCGCGCTTGCGCCGGCGCGACTTCTTCTCGGCGCCCGTCTCGCCCTCCTGCTCGGCGTCCTCGTCTTCCTCCTCGGCGTCCGAGGCCTCTCCCAGCTGCCCCTTGCCCCTGGTCAGATCACCGACTCGCACCGCCGCCACGGCTGCCGGGGCGCTCGCCTCCTGGGCGGAGCGCTCCACCCAGGTCACCTCCTCTTCGCTACGGTGCAGATTGGTGGCGGCGATGATCTCGATGCGTAAATCGAACTCCCGCTCCAGAGCCGCCAGCTCCTGGCGGTGGTGGTTCTGGAAGGCGTCCGCCAGTTCGGGGTGAAGGCGGATGCACACCCCCTTGATGCCCCCCATGGCCGCCCGCTCCTCGATGCGTCGCAGCAACGACAGGCTCACCGTCTCGGGGCTGGCGATCCTGCCCAGGCCACCACAGGTGGGACAGGGGCGATGGGTGCGCTGCACCAGCGGCGTCTTCAGCCGCTGGCGATTGATCTCCAGCAGGCCGTTGGGGCTGATGCGGCCCACCGTGACCCGGGCACGATCGGCCTTCAGGGCGTCCTTGAGCGCCTTCTCCACCGCCAGGTCATGGCGGCGGGAGCGCATGTCGATGAAGTCCACCACGATCAGCCCGCCGATGTCACGCAGTCGCAGCTGCCGCGCCACCTCCCGCGCCGCCTCCAGGTTGGTAGCGTGGGCGGTTTCCTCCTGGTTGGCTCCGCGCATGGCCTTGCCGGAGTTGACGTCGATGGCGGTGAGAGCCTCGGTACTTTCGATGACGATGGACCCCCCCGATGGCAGCCCCAGCCGGCGCTGGAAGATGGCCTCGATCTGCGACTCCAGCTTGAACCTGGAGAACAGCGGCAGGCGCTCCTGGTAGTGGATGACGCGGGTGCGCGAGCGCGGCATGAAGGCGCGCATCGCCCCCCGCACGGCGTCGTAGGCGACCGGGTCATCCACCAGCACCTCATCGATGGAGGCCTCCAGCAGATCGCGCACTGCCTGTACGATGAGGTCCTGATCGCTGTACAACAGGCGCGGCCCCTTGCCCAGCTTGCTCTCGCTCTGGATCCTTCGCCACAGGCGCAGCAGGGCGGCCAGGTCGCGGTTGAGGGCCGCCTTGGTCTGGCCGATCGCCGCGGTGCGCACGATGAACCCGAACCCTTCCGGGATGTCGAGCTTGGCCGCGAGGTCGCGGAATTCGCGCCGGGCGGTCTCGTCCTCCACCTTGCGGGAGATTCCCCGCACATCATCGTAGGGCATCAGCACCACGTACCGCCCCGCCAGGCTCAGGTTGGTGGTGACCGCCGCTCCCTTGGTGCCGCTGGGGTCCTTGACCACCTGCACCAGCAGCGGCTTGCCCTTTTCCAGCAGCTTGTCGATGCGGGCGTAGCGCGTCCCCTCCGGGGGCGTCTTGTGGTAGGCCTGGGGCACCAGGTCGTGGCGGGGCAGCAAAGCGTGCTTGTCCCCGCCGTAGTCGACGAAGGCGGCGTCGAGACTGGGTTGTACCGACGCCACCACGGCGCGGTAGATGTTGCCCCGCACCAGGCCCGATTCGGCCACGGCCACCTGGTACTCGTCGAGGATGTCGTCGGTGATGATGGCGATGCGCAACTCCTCGCGGCGTTGCGCGTTGATCAGCATGCGTCGTGTCAAGCGGGCTCCTCGCGTAGGCGGGCTGAGTGCGCCCTCGCCACGCCCGCCGAGCTTACCACGGCCGGTGAGACAGATACGCGTTAGCGGGAGAGCAGGAAGGCCGCCAGGGCGCGGCGCCGCTCCTCCGGCAATGTCGCCAGAGGGGGCATCTGCGTGCTGTAGCGGCGGCTCAGGCGCTCGAGGCGCGCCTGCTGCTGCCGGTGGGAGGCGGGGTCCGCCAGGTACGCCGTCAACTCCTCCAGTTTCCAGTGCCGAGACACCTTGCGCAGGTCGGGGCCCATCACGGTGCCCCCCTGGTGACGCCCGTGACAGGCGTGACACCCCTCGGCCACGTACGCCTCCCGGCCCTGAGCGACCAGCTGGGGATCAAGGGCAGGGCCGCACCCCGCCAGGCCGAGGAGGACAGCGACCGCCAGCAGGCGGAACGACATCACCCCGCCCCCATCGCCTGCAAGCGGGCGGCCGCCGCCTTGCCCACCTCACCCTGGGGGTCGCGGGCCAGTGCCTCACGGTAGGCGGCGGCGGCGGCCTCCCGGCGACCCAGCGTTTCGTTGGCCCGCCCACGCAGGTAGGAAACCTGCGCCACCCCTGGCAAGATCCGCTCCGCCGCCTCCAGCTGCTCCAGGCTGGCGCGGGCGTCCTCGGCGACCCACAGCGAGCCGGCGACCAGGCGGGTGAGGAACACCCCGGGGGCCCGGCGGGCTCCCTCCATCGCCTCGCCGCGCGCCACCTGTGGCCGCTCGATCTGCTGCAGTGCCACCGCGTGGAGGGTGCGAATCACCCCCTCCTCCGGCGCCTGCTGGGCGGCACGCCCCAGGAGCTCGGCGCCCTCCCGCTTCTTGCCCTGGGTCAGGAGCACCCTCCCCTCGTGGGCGAGATCCCAGGCCAGGCGCACCGCCCGCAGCGGCTGAACCGCCCGGAGGTAGGGCTCCACCCGCTTCTCGCGCCCCCGCACGTCGGCCGGCAGCGCCTCTGCCGCCGCCTCGGCGGTGGCCAGCCGTTCGCTGGACATGGGGTGCGAGGCGAACAGCCGCGCCAGCAGCCCCGGCTGGCTCTTCTGCAACTCAAGGAGGACGCGGTGCGTCTCCACCAGCCCCAGCGGCGAGTAGCCGGCTGCCACCGAGTACTCCAGCCCGAGTCGGTCGCTCTGGCGCTCCTGTTCCCGGGAGTAGTGGGCCAGGGCCAGCTGTGCCCCCACCACCGCGCCCAGGGTGATCAGCTCTCGCCCCTGCACGTCCCTGGCCTCCATCACCGCGGCGCCGCCCAGCAGCAGAGCGGTGGCCAGGACCTGGCGGTTGTAGGCGGCCACGGCGTGGCGGGCGGTGACGTGTCCCACCTCGTGCCCCAGCACCGCGGCGAGCCCGTCCTCGGACTCCAGGCGTGCCAGCAACCCTCTGGTGATGCAGATCTTGCCCCCCGGCAGGGCAAATGCGTTGACGGCCGGCTCGTTCACCGCCACGAAGGCGTAGGGAAGGGTGGGCCGGTGGCCGACCCGCGCCACCGCCTCTCCGGTGCGCGCCACCAGCCCCTGCAGCTCCTCGTCGGCGATGGCGCCCAGCGAGTCCTGGATGTACGCCGGATAGAGTTGCGCGCCCAGCGCGATCTCCTGGGACTCCCCCAGCAGGTCGAGCTGGGACTTGCCGGTCACCGGGTTGGTGGAACAGGCGACAGTTGCCAACCCAGCGACGATGGCCAGAAGGGTGGCGGTGGCTCGCATGGCTCCTCCCCTCTTCAGGTCTTGCGGTGCCACACCGTGCCGTGAGGGGTGTCCTCGAGGACGATCCCCCGCTGCCCCAGCTCGGCGCGGATGGCGTCGGCCCGGGCGAAGTCCCGGGCGGCGCGGGCGGCCTCCCGCTCCCGCACCAGCGCCTCCACCTCCGCGTCCCCTTCCGCCGGCACCGCATCGCCGGGAAGAATCCCCAGCACCTGCTGGACGCGACCCAGGGCGGCGTCCAGCCGTCCCCGCGCCCGGCCCGAAATGCCGCCGCCGTCCAGCGCCTGATTGACGCGGGTGAGCAGGGTGTGGAGCGCGGCCAGCGCCCGCGCCGTGTTGAGGTCGTCGGCCATGGCGGCGTCGAAGTCGTCGCGCATGGCGTCCACGAAACCGGGGTCGAGGTCGCCGTCTCCCCCGGCCGGGGGGGAGGTGGCGAGGCGGCGAAGGGTGTTGCCGATGCGCTCCACGGCGCTGTGCGCCCCTTTCAGCCCCTCGAAGGTGAAGTTGAGCTTCTGCCGATAGGGCACCGACAGCAGCAGGTAGCGGATCGCCAGGGAGGAGTGGCCGCGCTCGAGGAGGTCGCGGAGGGTGTAGAAGTTGCCCAGCGACTTGGCCATCTTCTGCCCCTCCACCACCA
The DNA here is from genome assembly GCA_039961755.1 of Acidobacteriota bacterium. Lineage (GTDB taxonomy): Bacteria > Acidobacteriota > Thermoanaerobaculia > Thermoanaerobaculales > Thermoanaerobaculaceae > CALEVZ01. The sequence goes on from JABRVY010000100.1 coordinate 4,057, forward strand.
GGTGCTCGGCGTGCAGCCAGTAGCGCACGAAGGGCACCACCCCGGTGGCCCCCTCGCTCTGGGCGATCTCGTTTTCGTGGTGGGGGAAGATGTTGTCCACCCCGCCGGCGTGGATGTCGAAGCTCTCCCCCAGATAGTGCATGGACATGGCCGAACACTCCAGGTGCCACCCCGGCCGCCCCCGCCCCAGCTCCGTGTCCCAGCAGGGCTCGCCAGGCCTGGCCGCCTTCCACAGGACGAAATCCCGGGCGTCCTCCTTCTCGTACTCGTCGGCGTCCACCCGGGCACCCACCAGGACCTCCGACGGGCGGATCCCCGACAGCTGGCCGTACCTCGGGAAGGTGGCGATGCGGTAATAGGTGGACCCGTCCAGGGTGTAGGTGTGCCCCCGCTCTTCGAGTCGCTTGACAATGGCCACCATCTGGGGGATGAAGTCGGTGGCGCGGGGGTAGTGTTCGGCCGGCTCGATGCCCAGGGTGGCGATGTCCTCGAAGAATGCCCGGGCGTAGCGGTCGGTGAACTCCCGCAGGCTCACCCCCTCCGCCGCCGCACCCCGGATCGTCTTGTCGTCGATGTCGGTGAGGTTCTGCACCTGGGTGACCGCGTAGCCGAAGGCCTTGAGGGTTCGACGCAGCACGTCCTCGCAGACGAAGGTGCGCAAGTTACCGATGTGCACGAAGTTGTACACCGTTGGCCCGCACGTGTAAAGCCCCGCCTTCCCCGCCTCGAGGGGGTGAAACTCCTCCAGGCGGCGCGACAGGGTGTTGAAGAAATGGATCGCTTTTGCCATGCGCGCTCCTGCCTCCTACGGCCCACCTGGCCCTGCCTCGGCGGCCGCCGCGCTCCCCGCCCCCAGCAGGCGCGCGGCCAGCTCGCCGTTGCGCTCCCCGGCCAGGGGGTACTCGACGCCCAGCTCGGCGTCCTCCCGCTTCTCGACTCGCCGCCACAGCTCCGCCTCGGGAGCGATGATCATCACTTCTGTTTGTGTCATCGCGCTCACCCAGCCGGCCACCGCCCGGGCCGCCAGCGCCTCGTCGCGCCGCTGCACCTGCTCCCACAGGGACGACGACACCCACTCCCGTGCCACGGGCGGCATGGGAAAGCCGCACACGATGTCCCAGGCGGCGCACAGGCCCGCCACCTCCGGTGGCGTCCCGGCCAGCAAGCCCACGCCTCCCCAGTGCCGTCGCCCGGTCTCCCCCTGGTGGGGACCCCACCCTCCCGGGAAGGTGCACGCCCCGGTTAGAGCCTCGAGGGCGGGAATCGCGTCGAGGTGGGTGAGCTCCTCCCAGATCACCCGGCCGCTCGCCACCTCCTGGAGGAGGACAAAGGCGCGGGCGCCACGCTGCCGCAGGCGCATCGGCACGGCGGCAGCCTCTGGGGCCAGGTGCTCGGCCAGCGCCGCCGGATCCAGCCAGCCGGGAAGCCGCCAGGGATCCAGCATCGCCAGGGCGCCCTGCAGCCCCTCGAGCCGCCGGGCGACCTCCTCCGCCAGGGGGGCCAGCAGGGGGCACCCGTGCTCCCCCTGGCGCTGCCAGCGGCGCGCCGCCTCGGACGCCTCCCCCAGC
>JABRVY010000101.1:0-7252 GCA_039961755.1 Acidobacteriota bacterium
GGACAGGGGACGGCGGGTCCCGGGTCCGGGCATCACGGTGCGATCCAGGGCAACCGGGGAGGGGACGGCTGTCAGGCGGGGCCGCGGTCGCACCCGCACCGCCACGCGGCCCTCCCCCAGGTAGCGGCGCCCCGCCTGGCGTACCGCCTCGGGGGTCAGCTCGAGGGTGCGCTGCAGGTCCCAGCGGAAGCGGTCGGGTTCACCCAAATAATGAAGGTAATGATTGAGGCGATCGGAAAGACCATCGAAGCCCCCCACGCTCTGCATGGAGCGAATGACGCGGGAGGCAGAAACGGCCGCCGCCCGCTGCAACTCGTCGGCGGTGGGGCCGTGCTCCTGGAGCTCCTCCAGCACCCGTCGCGCCTCCCCCTCCACCTGCGATAGAGAATGGCCGGGGCGGGGGGTGAGCACCACCGTGAAGGCCCCCGCCAGCTGCTGGCTCCAGTGGGCGGCGGTGGCCTCCTGGGCGATCCCCAGCTCGTACACCAGCCGGCGGTACAGGCGCGAGGTGCGGCCCTGGCCCAGGATGTGGGCGAAGGCGTCCAGGGCGGCGTCGTCGGGGTCATAGAGGGACACGGTGGGCCAGGCCAGATAGGCCCGGGGCAGCTGTACCTTCTCCTCCAGGGTGAGGCTCACCTCTCCAGCGGGGCGTGGAGGCACCCAGCGCGCCAGCTCGGCCGTCGGTGGGCCCGGGGGCAAAGGGCCGAAGTATTTTTCCACCAGTTCTTTGGCCATATCTGGTTGAATGTCCCCGGCGATGCAGAGGCTGGCGTTGTTGGGGCCGTAGTGGGTGAGGAAGAACTCCCGCGCCTCTTCCAGGGTGGCGGCGGCGATGTCGGCGGCGAGGCCGATGGTGGGCCAGTGGTAGGGGTGGTGCGGGGGGTAAAGGAGGGAGAGGAGCTTTTCCCACACCAGGCCGTAGGGGCGGTTGTCGTAGTTCTGTCGCCGCTCGTTGAGCACCACGGAGCGCTGGTTGTCCAGCCGCTCGGGGGTGAGGCCGTCCAGGAAGAAGCCCATGCGATCGGACTCCAGCCACAGGGCGCGCTCCAGGTAGGCCGAGGGCAAGAGCTCCCAGTAGCGGGTGCGATCGGGGTTGGTGGCCCCGTTGACCGCCCCTCCCACATCCTGCAACGCCTTGAAATAGTCGTCGTTGAAGTGCTTGGAACCCTGAAACATGAGGTGTTCGAACAGGTGCGCGAATCCCGTCCGTCCTGGCCGCTCGTCCTTGGAGCCGACTCGATAGTTGATGTTGACCGCCGCCAGCGGGACTCCCGGCCGGGGGGCCAGCACCACGGTGAGCCCATTGGCGAGAAGGTACGACTCGTGCGGCACGCTGGGAATCTGGTTGGCGACGTTGGACACGGGTCACGCTCCCCCTGCGCCGGCCAACGCAGGGCGGCGCCCGCTCATTCTGGCACTGTCGACATGGGCGGCGCGCCAGGTCCAAGGCCCGGGGCCCGAAAGTACTTGTGATCGGGTGGAACGAGAGGTACCTTACGACTGGAGAATCGCTGGGTCAGTGGATACTTCGGCTTTCGCACCTCGCCGGCGCCACCGCACTCTCCGGGACCCCAGGGTGCTCGCCGACTTCGTGCGCAACTTGCAGGAGGGGATTTACGTGACCACCGCGGACGGGCGGATCCGCGACGCCAACCCGGCTTTCTTGCGCATGTTCGGGGTGTCTTCGCTGCGACAGCTTCGCCGCTTTACCGCCGAACAGCTGCTGGTCGATCCGGCCAGGCGCGCCGAAGAGCTCGAGATCCTGGCCCGTGAGGGGGCGGTGCGGGAGTTCGAGCTGGAGATCCGCCGGCCGGACGGTGAGGTGCGCACCGTCCTCGACACCGCCTATCAGCGGGTCGACGAGGCGACCGGCGAGGTGTACTACCACGGTATTCTCATCGACATCACCGAGCGTAAGGAGCTGGAGCGCAAGCTGCGCGACAGCGCCATCCGCGACGCCCTCACCGGCTGCTACAACCGCCACTATCTGCACGAGCAGGAGCACCGCTTGGAAGCTTCGGCGGTGCCGTGGGGCGTCATTGTCATCGATGTGGACCACTTCAAGGAGTACAACGACCGCTTCGGCCACCACACCGGCGACCGGGTCCTGCAGGGGCTGGCGCGCTTTCTCATGAACACGGTGCGGACCGAGGATGCCGTCATTCGCATGGGCGGCGACGAGTTCTTGATTCTCCTCCATGGGTCGGCGGCGCTGGCCACCGAGGAGGTTGCGCGGCGACTGTCCGAGCTGGGCCCGGGCGCCGCGCCGGTGTCGTTCTCGCAAGGGTGGGCGGTGAAGAGCGAGGGCGAGACCCTGGAGCGCACCATTCGCCGCGCCGATCGCCAGCTCATCCAGGTGCGGGTGCGCGAGCGCCGCTACCACCCGCCCCGTGCTACCCACTGACCCCGATCGGTTTGGCGGCCCCTCGCCCGCTGTCCGTCGGAATGGCCTTGGGGAACGCTGCGGTTGCACTGCAAGGCGGGCGCCGCAGCGACGCGGTCCGAGCAAGGGGGAAAGGGAAAGAAATGAAGCAGCGCAGCGCTAGCCGCGCCGGCTCGCGAGTGTTCGATGCCCTCCTCGGCCTGATCGAGCGAGCGGGCAACGCGCTGCCGCACCCGGCCACGATTTTCCTCCTGCTCGCTTTGGCCACGGTGGTGGCCTCGGCGGTGGCCTCCTGGGTGGGGCTGTCGGCGGTGCGTCCCGGCACCGGGGAGCTGATCACCCCGGTGAACCTGCTCACCGTCGAGGGCCTCCACCGCATGCTGGAGAAGACGGTCACCAACTTCACCAGTTTCGCTCCGCTGGGGACCGTGCTGGTGGCCCTGCTCGGGATCGGCGTGGCCGAGGGCAGCGGCCTCTTGGCGACGGCGCTCCGCCTGCTGGTGCTGGCCGCCCCGCGGCGTTTGCTCACCTTCGTGGTGGTCTTCGCTGGGATTCTGTCCAACGCCGCCAGCGAGATCGGCTACGTGCTGCTGATTCCCCTGGCGGGGGTGATCTTTCTGGCTGCCGGGCGCCACCCCATCGCCGGCATGGCGGCGGCCTTCGCCGGGGTCTCCGGCGGCTACAGCGCCAACCTGGTGCTGGGCACCATCGATCCGTTGCTCGCCGGTCTCACCCAGGAGGCGGCCCACATCGTGGACCCCGCCTACGAGGTCAACCCGGCGGCCAACTACTACTTCCTGGCGGTGTCCACGGTGTTGGTGGCGTTCCTGGGAACGTGGGTGACCGACCGCATCGTCGCTCCTCGCCTCGGCCGTTACAGCGGGGCAGAGGAGGGCAGCGGCGAACTCCAGCCCCTGTCCGCCGCCGAGAAGCGAGGGCTGGTCTGGGCATCGGTGGTGATCGCGGCGTTCGCCGCCGTGGTGCTGGCGGGGGTGCTGCCGGAGGGGGGCTTCCTGCGCGACCTGAAAACCGGCGGGATCCTGCGCTCCCCGCTGCTCACCGCCATCGTGCCGTTCATCTTCCTGGGCGGGGCGCTGGCCGGCGTCGCCTACGGCCTGGCCGCCGGCACCATGCGCTCCGATGCCGAGGTCATGAAGGCCATGGGCAAGTCCATGGAAACGCTGGGCTCCTACATCGTTCTGGTGTTTTTCGCGGCGCAATTCGTGGCTTACTTCAACTGGTCACACCTCGGCCTCATCGGCGCGGTGAAAGGGGCGGAGCTGCTCCAGGCCTCCGGCCTGGGGGGGATCCCCCTGATGCTGGGGTTCGTGCTCCTGTCCGCCGCGGTGAACCTCCTGATGGGCAGCGCCTCCGCCAAGTGGGCGGTGATGGCGCCGGTGTTCGTGCCCATGCTCATGCTGCTGGGGTACTCCCCCGAACTCACCCAGGCCGCCTACCGGGTGGGGGACTCGGTCACCAACGTCATCTCCCCCACCATGTCGTACTTCGCCCTCATCCTGGCCTCGGTGCAGCGGTACGACCCCAAGGCCGGCCTCGGCACCCTCATCGCCACCATGCTGCCGTACACCCTGGTCTTCCTCCTGGGCTGGAGCCTGCTGCTGGTAGCCTGGATCGCCCTGGGTCTGCCGGTGGGCCCGGGTGCCGGGCTGCGACTGGCGACGTGAGTTCGAGCGGCGAGGCCGGCAAGCGGGCCCGACGGGAGACTCTGGCTTCCCCCTCCCCGGACACTGACACAAACGCGGTCACGGACACACTCACGGCCACGGACACGGTCACGGGTACTGACACGGACACCGGCCACGGACACGGACACGGTCACGGAAACCGACACGGCCACGGGCGCGGCCACGGCCACGGTCGCGGCTGGCGCGGCCGGAGGCCCCCACCCTGGCCGCTGTTGCCGTGAAGTCAGGGGTCAGGGCGAGGGGGTGACCGTAGGCTGACGCGAGCGGAGCTTTTCGAGCTGTTCGCGGAACTTCTCGCAGGGGTCCTCGTCGTCGAGCCTGGGGGTGAACCACAGGTAGTCGAAGGGCAGCGACCCCTCGAACCCCTCCCGGGCGGAGCGGGGATCCTCGAAGCCGTCCCGTACCTCCACGAACGCCACCGCGCGCACCCCGTCGCCCGCCCCTCGCGCCGCCAGGTACCAGGGCACCCCCCGATCCCGTCGGGCGTGTCCCGCCCCGCAGACCAGCACCCCGCCGCGCTCCCCGGCGGCCAGCAGGGCATCGGCCATCACCGCGTCCCGGGCGCGCTGCACGGCGGTCATGCTGGCCACCACCGCCGCGCTGGCGTGACCGCAGTGGGAGGCCTCGATTTCGGCCTTGAGCGACGCGGTTTCCGCCTCGCCCAGAGGCTGGTCCAGGGCCAGAGCCGCCACCCGCTCCGCCCCTAGAGCGGCAAACCCTTCGGCGGCGACGAGGCGCACCTCCTGGGGCGACAGGTTGGCGGTGGTGATGGGCCAGCGGGCCCGTACGGGCACGGCGAACACCGGCTCGTACAGCGGCCACGCCGGCCACCCCGAAGCGTCCCACCCCACCGCCGCGGCGAGGCCCTCCAGCTGGCCCGGGCGCTCCTGAAGGTGTCGAGCCAGCCCCTCTCGCTGTCCGGGGTGCAACATCTCGAACGCCACCAGGGGGGCTCGCCCCTGGGCCTGGAGCTCGGCCAGCACCCAGGCCTGCAAGCGGTGGTGGTCGGGGTTGTCGTGCTTTTCCCCCAGAAGCACGTAGGGAACCGTGGCGAGGTCGGCCATGAGCTCCGCCGGACTCACGAAGCGCTCCCGCTCCACATCCCAGATGCGGCCCAACAGCGCGTGTTCTCGCCCCAGCGGCGCCTGCCACGCCGGCAGCGGCGTGACCGCCTCTCCGCTGCCGGTCATCGTCATCATCACAGCGAGTATGTGCAACATAATGGGCCTCCAGTGCGGCACCGAGAGGACGCCAGGTTGGCCGCCCCGCTCACCCCTCCCGCACCCTGTGAGAGTACACTGCATCGCTGACAACGAAGTAGGGGGGGGCATGAGACACCGTTCGTTTGCAACGTTCCTGCTTGTTCTCCTGGCCCTGGTCGTCGTTCGTTTCTCCGCAGCGGCACCGCCCAGCGAGCCGGTGGTCGCCACCCCATCGCCCGCCGAGCTGCTCCCCCGCCTGCAGCAGGCGGCGCGCTCCAGCGACCAGGCCTGGGAGCGCCTGGCGTACCTGTGCGATCGCATCGGCGCCCGCCTGTCCTCCACCCCCGCCATGGCGCGGGCAGTGGAGTGGGCAGTGGCCACCCTCACCGCGGATGGGCACGACAACGTCCGGCGCGAGCCCGTCCCCGTCCCCGACTGGCGCCGGGGGCGGGAGCGCCTGGCCATGCTGGCGCCGGGGGAGCGGGAGCTGGCCGTGCTGGGGCTGGGCGGCTCGGTGGGCACCCCGGGGATCGAGGCCCCGGCCGTGGTCCTCCGCTCCTTCGCCGAGCTGGGCCCCCACGTTGAGGGCCACATCGTGGTGTTCAACGTCCACATGGAAAGGGGCCTGCCCACCATCCAGCACTACGGGCCGGCCGCCGCCTACCGGGTGGGGGGTGCCGCCGCCGCCGCCCGGCACGGGGCGGTGGCGGTGCTCGTCCGCTCGGTGACCACCCGCTCCCTGGCCACCCCCCACACCGGCATGGTGGCGTACGCCGAGGGGGTCCCCCCCATTCCGGCCGCCAGCATCACCACCGAGGACGCCGACACCCTGGATCGCCTGGCCCGTGCCGGTGTTCCCATTCGCCTGCGCCTGGAAATGGGGGCCAGCGACCGCGGGCAGGTGGAGAGCCACAACGTGCTGGCCGAAATCCGGGGTCGGGAGAAGCCGGAGGAGGTCGTCCTCCTGGGAGCCCACCTGGACTCCTGGGACGTCGGCCAGGGGGCCCACGATGACGGCGCCGGGGTCATCCATGTCGTCGAGGCGATGCGCCTCATCCGCGCCTTAGGGGTGCCGCCGCGGCGCACCATCCGGGCGGTCCTGTTCACCTGCGAGGAGCAGGGCGTCTACGGCGGCCGCGCCTACGCCGATGCCCACGGGCACGAGCGCCACCTGGCCGCCATCGAGAGCGACCTTGGGGGCTTCCGTCCCCGCGCCTGGGGCGCCTCGGGTACGCCGGAGCAACTGGGGTGGCTGGCGGTCGCCGCCCGCCCCCTGGGCATCCCCATCTTCGCCGGGGGCGGCGGCGCCGACATCGGTCCTCTGGCGGCCCGGGGGGTGCTGGCCATCGGCCTCTACCCCGAGGACGCCCACTACTTCGACTACCACCACTCCCCCGCCGACACCCTGGACAAGGTGGACCCCGAGGAGCTGCGCGAAGGGCTGGCCGCTGTCGCCGGCCTCGCCTGGCTGCTGGCCAACGGGGAGTAGCGCGCTTTCAGGCCGCGGGCCGCCCTTTCCGTCGCCCCCGCATGAGAATTGCGAAAATGGCTATACCAGGTACCCCTCAAGAGGAACTACAATGCCCCGCTGCGGAGGTGACTGTGGCGAGAGACCTGCACGTGGTGGTGGGGGGAACCGGGGCGCTGGGAGCGGCGGTGGTGCGCCATCTCCAGGCGGCGGGCACGCCAGTGCGCGCCGTGGTGCGCGACCGGGAGCGGGCCGGCGAGCTGCTGCCGGCAGGTGCCGAGATGGTGACCGCTGACGCCACCGACCGCGACGAGGTGGTGACGGCCTGCGCCGACGCCCGCGTCATCTATCACTGCCTCAACGTTCCTTACCAGGAGTGGATGGCGGTGATGCCCCAGGTGACCACCAACGTGTTGAAGGCGGCGCAGGAGCACGAGGCGGTCCTGGTATTTCCCGGCAACGTCTACGGTTATGGTAAGTTCAAGCGCATCCC
>JABRVY010000102.1:0-8290 GCA_039961755.1 Acidobacteriota bacterium
TCATGTTACCGGACGCATCATACCCTGCCGCAGCCAGCCGGTTGGTGGCGCCCACCACGGGCAGCGTACGCCCGTTGTACTGGACGAGGTTGCCGAAGACGTCGAAGCCGTAGCTCTCGTTGGCCACGCCATCCCGAAGCCAGTGGGTCAGGCGGCTCAGGCGGTCGTAGGTAAAGGTCTCGGTCTCGCTCTTGACGCCGTCGGCAAGCTGGGCGGTGATGTTGCCAACCGCGTCGTACTGGTATCGCCCGGACGACCAGTTGCCGGCGCCGCCCGCCATGAGCGGCGTGACGCCCTGGGTGAGGATCCTCCAGGGCCGGGCCATCCGCGTGTCGGCGTCGAGGTAGGTACGGTCCTGGACCCCCGCATCGACGGTGACCTCGCGCCGGGCGTGCACCAGCTCGGCCAGGAGGAAGTTGGCGTGGTAGGTCAGCTTGGTCGCGTAGTACGGCAGCACGCTGGTGAGCAGCCCGTCCTGGAAGCGGTAGTCGACCCGGCGGCGCGGCGCCTGCTTGGCCGCCTCGCCGTTCGGCGAACTCCAGCCCAAGAGCTGCGGGTAACGCAGTCGCTCGATCTGCCCGCTGTGCTGGCCCCACCCCAGCTCCAGGTCGAACGCCTCGTCGAATGCCCCTCCCAGGCCGCCACCCACCTGGATCCGGGTCCGGCGCGTTGAGACTGCCCCGGCAAGGCCGCCGTAGGTGTAGGTTTCGGTCACGGTCACGGTAGCATCGTCCCAGTAGGTGTATCCGACGGCACTGCGCAGCTTGCCCTTGGCAAGGTCACCACTGCCGTTGGCGGTGGCGTAGCTCCATGATTGCAGCAGCCGCTGGTTCTGCCAGGCAGCGTCAGCCTCCCAGGTCTCGAGGGGGCGGCCCGCCGGGTCATACGAGAAACTGAGCCGTGTCCGTGGATCTTGCCGGCGAAGCAGCTTCCCACGGGCATCGTACCGGGGGTAGAAGATGGTCCCGTGACCTTCGGCCCCGATCTCGGGCACGGTCTCCTGGCGCAGCAGTCCCCGCCCGTCGTAGGACCAGGTGCGGTTCTGAGACTGGGCGCCACCCACAAGGGTCGCGCCAGTCAGGCGATCTCCCACATCGTAGGTGTAGGTCGCTTCCAGCCCGGCCGCGATGGGTTCTTTGAGACGACGCAGGCGGCCGTGTCGGTCGTATTCCTCTTCGGTAGTGGCCGCCTGCCCGGAAACGGTGACGGTGCGGGCGAGCAGGCGCACGCCCGTATACGCGAAATCGGTGAAGGTCTGGTCCGGTTTGAGAATGCGGCCGGGCCGTCCGAACGGGTCGAAATTGAGAAACTCGGTCTTCTTGAGTTGCGAATCAGCCGGCAGAGGATCCGTGCGCTGATGCCACTCGGACTCCCAGGTCTTCCAGCCGAGGGCGTTGAAGGCAGTCTTCCGGTAATTCTCCCACCAGGTGCCTGCCGCAGGCTGCTCGCCCGCGCTGGGCGGGCCTTCAGATGTCGTAACGATGGGCGGGGCACCGGGCAACCGCACGATTTCTTGATGCGGCCGCCCGAAGCCGTCGAACCGGACCTCCCAGCGCTGCACGGTCTGGCCATTATCGTTGTCGGAGCACGGAGTGGCGACGCCGGCCAGCTTGCGACAGGTGCGCACCAGCGCCGGCGATGCCCCCGTGGCACGCTCGAATTCGTTGCGCAGCCAGGGACCTTCTCGTGGCTTGATCCAGACCAGCCGGCCAAGGACATCGTAGTCGTAGTCGGTGGCCACTTCTGCGCTGTCCCTCGCCCGTGCCGTTCGGCCAGTGTTCGAGTCGATGTCGGCATCAAGGGTAAGCAAGTACTCGACGCCGCTTGCCGGATCCACCTCGGCGCTTCGTTTTCGCACTCCAAACTCCCAGGTGTGGTCAACCCGATAAGCAGGCGACGATGGCAGGCCCACGGTACACAGGTTCGCCCACCCCTCCGCGTTGACCGGCTGCGCATCGCCACCGTAGATGCTTTCGCGGCTGGTGTTGCCGCTGGTGTCCCGTTGGTACACGGCGATGGTGTCCCAAGCGGTGAGCGTTCCGCTGGTGCTGGCCAGGGTCCGCAGGCGTTTGAGGGCGCCGGTTGAACGCTCAAAGCAGGCCCTGACCTCGTTCTCCAGAGAAACTCGGGCGGCCTGGCGGCACCCGGTGACGCAAAAGCCTCACCCGAGTTTCATTCCCCGCTGGTCCGGTTCCACCCGATGGGCAACTTGACACCGTTCTCCAGGGAGTATCGGTAGTCGTAGGTCGACAGAACCCAGGGCTCACTGGGCAATGGCGCCCCGGTCGGGTTGGAGTTCTTCCACACTTCACGGGCATGCCCGGGGGCGAACGACCCGCCGCCGTTGGCGACCTCCTTCCGGTAGGTACCCAGTCCGTCCCAGAAAGATCGCTCCACGCTTCTGTAGGTACAGCCGCTGGGAATCCCGCAGGAGGGAGGATCGTCGGTGAAGTAGGTGCGTTCGTCCTTGCGCCGGCGATTGCAGGTTGTGCCGGGCCACCCGCTGCACGGCTCATCTCTCTCGTAGGTCGCGTACTCGGCGCGCAGGCGGCTCCCCACAGCACTGCAGAAGGAGCCGAGACAACGCCCGCTCCCGTCAACGTTCATGAATGCAGGCCCCGCAAACGACTCTCGGCTGAGCTGTCGGGCGCCGTCGCCTCGGAGCCGAGTATAGGGCAGCCCCGCCAGCGATGCGTCCTCGATGCCCTGTTCGTTGATTCCGGTTGTGAAGTAGTGAACGCTGTCGTTGTTGGCCGGATCGCGAACCACGGTGACAACCTCATCGTTGAAATGGCGGATCTGCCGGCCTGCCTGGTAGATGCTCTCATGCCAGAAGAAGCGGTACAGCCACTCGCCGCTGCTGGTGCCGTGGGGATCCAACACCCGTTTGCGGGTTACCGCCGTCGATTGGGAAAAGACCTCATCCTCGACGCAGCGACCAGAGGTCGACGGGGTGCACCAGGGGCGAGCGATTTCCCGGAAGAACTCCCTGGTGTCGAAGTCGTAGGTGACCCGGCCGCCGGTTGGCAGAATGACGCTGCGAAGTACGCCGGGAAGGTCAAGGGCGACGACTAGGGCGAATGAACAGGCGTAATCTGTTTCGTGGTACTCGGGAAACTGCCACTGTTCGAGGACAACGCCGGGCTCGCTGACATCGACGGCAACGATGGCGCTGAGCCAGTGCACGCCCACCTCAATGCCATACTCTGCGCAGGTGTGTTTGCATGATCGTCGAATCGTGGCTGGGGTGTAGGTCAAGCTGAAGCGCAGTTGCTTTCCTCCGAACGCCGCGAGGGTCACCTGAGACACCAGACCGTTGCTGTTGAAGAGAATTTCGTGCGACCGCCCGTGGCTGTCGCTCAGGGTCCAACGAAGGGCCTCGTAGTTGATGTTTACGAAGTTTGGATAGGTTCCCGCGGGCTCCTGCCACGCATCGGTGATCTTGGTGAGCAGGTACGTGCCGCCGGACTGCCGCGTGAACTCCCGCCGCGAGCCATCGGGGGATTCGACGATCGCCTGCTGGGGGCTTACGAACTTGCGCCAAGTGATACGCAGGAAGCTGGTGTCCTTGGTGTAGAAGACCGGTGAGGAGGGGTGGCCCTCGGCCACGTGCTGGGCGCCATCCGGGGAGGTATAGACCCACTCCACCAGATCGGCGGTGATCTGGCGAAACCGCAGCTCTCCGAGGGAGAGCTGCCAACCCAGGCCGGCGTTCCACGGGAGTTGGTTGTCCCGCCAGGGCTGTGCCGCAATGCAGAACGGGGCGGACCCGCCCGGACAGGGTGGATCGGGGCACTGGGGGAGGGTCTCAAAGTACCAGACGTTCGACGAATATGTCAGGCCCAGCCCGTAAGTAAGGGTCTCACTGACCGGGTAGCTGGGCCCCAGCGGGACGCCGAGGGACAAGGCGCCGTTGTAGAGACTGATGGAATCAACCTCGCCGAACTGATACAGCTTCCCGGGATCGAACCCGCGATCCAGATTCGGGTGCTGCTGCGCCCAGGAGTACGGCGCAAGCATTGCTGCCGCGACGAGCATTACCGACCGCCACATCACAACCGTGGTTCGCATGGGCACTCCTCGCTCTTGCCAACCTGCCACAGGCCGACCGTCAGGCTTCGCATCTCAACCACCACGACCACGTCTCCGACCGCGAACACATCAGCTGCCGGCGCCTGGGCCAACGCCGCGAAATCCGCGAGACGGAGTCGCTGACTGCCGTCCTCCCCACCATCGAGATCTGTGGCGGCGCCGTCTGGAGAAAGCAAGGCCCAGGCCCCCTGACCAGGTCGCACCAGCAACGCTGCCAGAAGTGTTGGAAGCTTCGTTCCGGCACGGAGGATCATCTCAGGTGTACCGGCTGACGCCGTCAGGGCCGCCTTGGAGAAGCCCTGAACCTGTGTTTCTGAAAGCGACGCGGAGGAATGGGCACCGCTGGTGAGATCGACCGCAACCCAGGCGAACCCACCACGTAAAGGCGTCGCCGGCTCCCAGTGAACGACCCCATCACGGTCGTGGTCGGGGAGAATCTCGCGAAACCAGCGGAAGCCGGGCAGCCACCCGGGCCGCGCCTGACCTGCCCCGAAGGCCACTACCGCTCCCCCGGGGGTGACGCCGCTGACCTCGATGCGGTCGCCATCGAAGCTGAGGCGCGGCCGGGCGGCGGCCGTGGCGGCGGCCAGCAGCCCACTCACGATGAACAGCGTGTGGATGGCAGGGAGTGACCCGTGGCTTCGGTGTTGCATGATTTGTCTCCTCGTTGCTCCAGGACTTGCACACATGTCAGTTTCCACCGATGCGGTTCGACGCCTTGACGAGGAAGACGGCCATCTCCTGCCGGGGGATGAGCTCGTCGGGGCAGTAGCGGAGCGGCTCGTCTTTTTTTTGGCACCCACTTGTAATCGCCTTGCTGTAGATGTAGTGAATCGCCTTGCACTTCAAGCTCTTGTCCGCGACGATGTCGGCAAAAAGGGAAACGCCCCCGGCGCCGTCGACACAGTTGTACGACCGGCCGCCGATCACTCCGCTGACCGGCATGACCGCCCCTGTTCCCTCAAGCCGCCACAGGATGACTCTTGCCAGGAAGACGGCCATCTGCCAGCGGGGTAGGGCGTCAAAGGGACAATACGTGTTCCCACCGCAGCCGGCTGTAATGTTGTCGTTCTTGAGCTGCTCGATCCACGCCGCGAGGCAGTAGGTCGCAGGCACGTCGGCGAAGAGTCCTTGGGCAGGAGGGGGCTCGTACCCCGCACCCGCGACCTGATAGAGCCGCTCCAGAAAGATCGCCATGTCCTCCCGGGTGACGAACTCGCCTGGGCAGGCGAAGCTCTCGCCGGCGCGACCGCCGCACGGGGGCATGAGGCCAAGGTGGCAGGCGGTGACCAGGAGCGGGCGGGCCGATCCGGGCGCGTCGCCCAGGTCGGCGAGGGTGTCGCAGGTGGACGTCGTCGCGGCGAGGGACGAGCAGTCTTCACCGGCGGTCGCCCACCCGCCGCTCGCCAGGCACATCCAGCAAACCCCGATCACATACCGTGAACACCGCCACCGGCTCATTCGCCACCTCCCGAGCATCGGAACCGTCACGATCTGCCGATAAATTTGTAGGAACACCACCATCCTGACGCGTTCGTCAAGCGAGCATCCCTTCTGTCGTCATAACGATCGTTCGGTAGGTGCGCAGTGGTGCTTTTGGCGGCCGGGAGCGTCTCGCGGGCTTCCGCCCGTGACCGTGCCTGTGTCCGTGCCAGTGACCGTGGGCTGGGCGTCTCGGGAGCGCCGGCAGGCGGCCCGGCGGCGGGTGCGGGGGGCGGAGCGGCTACTCGTCGTCGAGGGTGTGCGTGGCGTCCACCTCGCCGAAGTAGTCGGGGGGAACCAGCACCTCGCGCCCCCGCGACCCTTGCGCCGGACCCACCAGCCCCTCGTGCTCCATGAGATCCAGCAGGCGCGCCGAGCGCGAGTACCCCAGGCGCAGCTTGCGCTGGATGTACGAGGCGGAGGCCTTGCGGGAGGCCACCACCAGGCGGGCCGCCTGCTCGTACATGGGGTCGTCGGCCGGAAGGCCACCGTTGTCGTCGGCCCCGGCCTCCGGTTCCTCCAGCACCCGGGGGTCGAACTCGGGCTTGCCGAGCTTGCGCAAGTGCTTGAGCACGGTGAGGATTTCTTCCTCCCGCACGAGGCAGCCGTGGAGGCGCATGGGCCGGGAGGCGCCGGCGGGCAGGAAGAGCATGTCCCCCATGCCCAGGAGGCACTCCGCCCCCTCGCTGTCCAGGATGGTGCGGGAGTCGAAGCGGGTCCGCACCTTGTAGGCGATGCGGCAGGGGAAGTTGGCCTTGATCACGCCGGTGATGATGTCCACCGATGGCCGCTGGGTGGCAAAGATCAGGTGAATGCCCACGGCGCGGGCCATCTGGGAAAGGTGCCCGATGGAGTCCTCCACCTCCTTGGCGCAGGTCATCATGAGGTCGGCCAGCTCGTCGATGATGACGACGATGAACGGCAGCGGCTTGAGGTCGGCACCGTCGGCCAGCTGCTGCACCTGCCGACGCGCCTCGGGGTCGGCGATCAGGGAGTTGTACTGGGCCAGGTTGCGCACCTTGCAGGAGGCCAGCAGCTGGTAGCGCTCGCGCATTTCCCGCACCGCCCAGCGCAGCGCCCGCGCCGCCTGGCGCGGGTCCGAAATGATGGGGGTGAGCAGGTGGGGCAGCTTCTCGTACATCCCCAGCTCCACCATCTTGGGGTCGATGAGGATGAAGCGGACCTCCTCCGGCGTTGCCTTGAAGAGGATCGACATGATCATGGCGTTGATGCCGACGCTCTTGCCCGACCCGGTGAAGCCGCCGATGAGCAGGTGGGGCATGCGCTGCAGATCGGCCACGAAGGGACGGCCGTGGATGTCCTTGCCGAGGGCCAGGGTCAGCGGCGAGGCCGAGTGCACGAACTTGGAGGCCTCGATGATCTCCTTGAGGACGATGGTCTGCCGGGTCGGGTTGGGCACCTCGATGCCCACCGAGGCCTTGCCCAGGATGCGCTCCACCCGCACCGCCTCCACCTGCAAGCCCAGCGCCAGATCCTCCTCCAGGGCCACGATCTGGGCGTACTTCACGCCCGCAGCGGGGCGGAACTCGTAGGTGGTGATGACCGGCCCGGGCAGGACCTCTTCCACTCGCCCCTCCACCTTGAACTCCCGACACCGCGCCTCCACCAGCTCCCGCATGGTGGCCAGTTGCGCCGCATCCGGGGGGGTGAAGGGCGGCGCCGGCAGGAGCATGGTCTTCTCCGGCAGGCGCGAGATGGCGTTTTCGGTCACGAAGGCGAAGGTCGACTGCACCGGCACCACCTCCACCCGGGGGGCCGCCTCGCGGCGCGGCGGCGGCTGCCGATCCCCTTGCTCTCCCACATCTTCCACCCGCTCATCCTCTTCGTGGGTGACCTGGACCCGGGCCACCCGCCGGATGCGAAACGTCGCCGGGCCGTCCACCTGGCGGGCGATGACCGGCGGGGACCGCCGGCGGGGCAGCTTGGCAAGATGCCGCTGCACCAGCTCCCGCCGCAGTTTCTTTCGCCTCCTCGCCTCCCGCCACTGGGCGAGCCGCGCCGCCGTGCGGGCGCGGGAGGCGGCCAGCTGCTCGCCGAGACGCTCGAAGGTGGCCCGCAACGAGCCCTTGAGACCCAGCACCGCCCCGGCCAGGGCGCCCGCCGCCGAGATGATCACCGTCCCCACCAGGCCGACGCTCTCGGACAACCCCACCGCCACCAGCCGGCCGATCTCGCCCCCCCACGCCAGCTCGCCACCCCGATAGGGGGTGCGACCCACTCCGTCCACCAGCAGTGCCCCGGTGAAGGCCACGAACGCCAGCCAGGCCCCCGCCTGCAGCGCCGGCCACTCCAGCTGTCGACCCTTGAGCCACTGCCACCCCACCACCCCCAGCAACACCGGCACGATGAGCGCCAGCACGCCGAAGAGGGTCACCAGGATGCCGGCAAGCACGGCGCCGAAACGGCCCAGCAGGTTGTGCACGTCATCCGAGCCGGCGGCGAACCACGAGGGATCCAGGGGGTGGTAGGAGAGCAGCGCCACCGCCACCACCAGGGCGGCCACCAGCACGATGTACCCCGCCACCTCGCGGGCCACCTCTTCCCGGGAGCGACCCATCACCACACCCCCGCCAGGTGCAGAGCGACGGTTGCCACGGCAAGCGGGAGGACGTAGTAGGCGAAGCGGTGCAACTGCCCGCCGTGCACCAGCCGGCGCACCGCCAGCAGCGCCGCACCCCCCACCACCGCTGCTGCC
>JABRVY010000103.1:0-1461 GCA_039961755.1 Acidobacteriota bacterium
GTCCAGGGGGCGGCCGACCCCCGGCACCGACCCCCGAGCCCACCGCCAATCTGGGGCGGCTGGAGAGTCGCCGGCAGCACAACCTGGGGTTGACCCTGGCCGATCAGGGGGACCTGGAGGGGGCCGAGCGGGCGTTCCGCGCCGCCATCGCCGCCGAACCAGACTACCCGCCGCCCCACTACACGCTGGCTCGCGTCCTGCGGCTCAAGGGCCGCTGGGAGGAGGCGGACCGGGCGTTGTGGCGCGCTGTGGATCTGGGGCTCGGCGACCCCCCCGGCTCCCTGGTGCGGGTGGCGGCGGAGTACCGCGCCCTGGGGCAGCCGCGGCGGGCGGGGCAGCTGCTGGCGCAGGCCGCCGAGCGCTTCCCCGACGCCGCGCCCATCTGGCTGGACCTGGGGGTGCTGGCCGGGGAGCAGGGGGATCTGACGCTGGCGCGCCGGTGCCTCGAGCGGGCGGTGCAGATGGCCCCCAACAACGTCCTGGGGTGGCGAAACCTCGCCGCGGCCCAGGCAAGCATGGGCGACGTGGCGGCCGCCCGTCGCTCCCTCACCCGGGCGGTGGAGCTCGATCCCAACGATCCCGAGCTCAAGCGCCAGCTGGCCACCCTGGGGGTTCCCCCGCAGCGGTGACGATCGGCGCCGGTGCTGTGGCGCGTCCCGGAGTCGCCTCGGAAACGCGGTCACGGGCGGGGACACGGACACGGACACGGACACGGGCACGGTCACAGGCACTGGCACTGGCACTGACACGGACACGGACACTGACGCTGACACGGTCACGGGCAGCGGGCCGGCCGGGTCGGATCGCATCGTCCGTGAGGGCGGGCCAGAGGCCCGCGGTCCCAGGACACGGACACCGACACGGGCACGCTCACGGACGCGGTTACGGACACGGGCACGGTCACGGACACGGACGCGGTCACGGACACGGACGCGGTCACGGGCACGGTCACGGACGCGGACACGGACACGGCGGCGGCGCGGGCTCCGGGCCTGGGCGCTGGCGATGCCGCGGGTGCGGCCCGGTTTCCTCCCGTTCGTTCACCCGCAAAGGCGATAGCCGCCGGGTCGGCCGGCGTCAAGGGCAAGCCACCCTGCGGGCGGTCGCCTACGGCGACCCTTGACCCCGGCCTCCCCGGCGGCTGGTGGGGGGTTCATGAACGAACGGGAGGAAACCGTGCCAGCGACACCCCCTCGCCCTCTCCCACCCGCCCAGGCCCGGGCCCTCGAGGCCGCCGCCGGGGCGCTCGCCCTCGCCGCGGCCGTGAAGGCCCCCTTCAAGCCCATCGCCGAGCAGGTGATCCGCGCTGCGGCGTCGGTGCCCGCCAACGTCGCCGAGGGGCAGGGCCGGTCGGGTCAGGACCGCCTGTACCACTGGCGAGTGGCCTACGGCTCGGCCCGGGAGCTTGAGGTGCACCTCACCCTGCTCGCCGACGCCGGGGTCATCGACCGCCCCGCCGCC
>JABRVY010000104.1:0-1260 GCA_039961755.1 Acidobacteriota bacterium
CCCCAGGGTCCCCCAGCCGCCCCCTCCCTGGGACGCCAGGCGCCTGGGGGCGTACCTCACCGACGCCGGCGTGGAGCTGGCCAACATCGAGAGCACCGCGGCGTTCCAGCTCCCGGGCAAGGACCGGGCGTTCTACAGCCTCTATGTGCGCAACAACGAGGACGACGTGAGCGGGCCCGTGGTCAACGGTGACCCGCGCATCCGCCTGATCTCGGTGGGCTGGATCGCCGATGTGCGGGGGCGGGTGCTGGCAGCCAAGACGTTGGAAGAGGAGTTCAACTTCCTGGGGGCGGCGCAGAGCCCCTCGGCGCAGAAGCTCTCCGACCAGGGGGGCACCAGTTCCGGGGTCTTCACCCCGCAGTAGCAGGAGGCCTTGAGATGAAACGGATCCTTCAGACGGCACGTCACGCACTCTCGAGCAAAGGTGAGTCCCACCCCGCGTGGCGGCAGGCCGTGGCGATGCTGGTGGCCTTCCTGCTCACCGGAGTGACGGCGCTGCCCCTCAAGGCGCAGACCATCGACCCCGGCCGCGAGGGGTACGACCCCATGCGCCAGATCACCCAGCAGATCCTGCCGCCCAACCTCATGCTGGTGCTCGACCTCTCCGGCTCTATGGCCAACGACATTGCCGGTAACTGGGTCGGGGTGGATTCTGTCGGTCAGCCGCCCTCGGCCCGCTGGAACGTGGAGGGAATAAACTGCGGCTGCGACTCCGCCGGTCGGGGTCTGCGCGGTCTTTACTTCAACGGTCGCATCCCCGGTGACGGGTCCTCGAACGGGTCCGCGGCCCTCGCCGCCGTGCACGGGGACGGCTTCGGCGCCTCGGGACCGCCCGAGACCATCGATTTCGAGTGGGAGACCGACCGCCCCGATCCTTCTGTAAATGCCAACGACTTCTCGGTGCGCTGGGAGGGGTGGGTGGAGCCCCTCTACAACGAGGAGTACATATTCCATATCCGCCACGACGACGGCGTGCGGGTGTGGCTGAATGGCGTGCGCATCATCGACTACTGGAGCGACACCGCGCCCCGCGTCACCATATCGTCGCCGATTCTGCTCGAGGAGTGCGAGAAGTACCCCATCGTGGTGGAGTTTTACGAGAACGCCGGGCGCGCCATCGCGCAGCTGTACTGGTCGAGTGCGAGTCAGCCGCAAGAGATCATCCCCCTGGCCCAGCTCTATCCGGTAGAAGGGGTGCCGCCCACGGCGACGCCGACGTTCACCCCCACGGTGACCCCCACGGCCACGGCGACCCCCACC
>JABRVY010000105.1:0-3393 GCA_039961755.1 Acidobacteriota bacterium
CCCCCTCCAGGGCCCGCCGCAGCAGGCCGGGGGTGAGGAGCAGCAGCGGCACCAGGCCCGGCCCCGGCAGCGCCAGCGCCAGCGCCACCCCGCTGCCGGCCGCCAGCCCCCACCGTCGCCACTGCCCGACCATCCGCACCACCGCACGCTAGCACATACGGGTGAGAATTCTTTGTGCCACGCGATAGGTGGAGCCGGACCACTCATTTCCAGGGTATCATTGCAGCTAGAAATGTCCGGGAATTCTCGCTCGAAAGGCACGGAGGAATAAGGGGGGATTGGTGAGCACGACTGGCCCACGTCGCCGTCTATGGAGAGGAAAGCGCGAATATCTGACCGCGCTCCGGGTGGAGGGGTTCAAGTCCTTTCACACCGAGCAGCGGCTGATGCTCCGTCCGCTCACAGTCCTGGCCGGCGCCAACAGCTCTGGCAAATCGTCCATCGTGCAGCCCCTCCTTCTGATGAAGCAAACACTGGAGGCGCCCGCGGATCCCGGGCCATTGCTGCTCCACGGACCCAACGTGAGGTTCACCAGCGCGGATCAGTTCCTCGCCCGCAAGAAAGGGCAGGCCGCCCGGGAAGGATTCAGCGTCGCATTCGAAACGGCCGCTGGCGAGCAAATCCAACTCGTCTTCCACAGGCCCAGCCGCGCCTCGCTGGAGATCCAGGAGATGCGGTACCTGGTGGGGAATCTGACCCTCCGCTACCGCGAGGGGATGGCGGGCGACGAGGTGAAGGAACTTATTGCCCCCCTCGTGCCGAAACCCGTCTATCGCGACCTATCGGAGGTGGAGGGGGACAGTGAGCTGCTGGTGTATCGGGACAGGTGTTTTCTCACAGTGGGTTTGCGGATACGAAAGTCCGAGTTTCCACAGAGGTTGTTTCTGCTGCCAGCTTCCCCGACGGACAGCCTTTACGAGCCGCTCATGGGCCTCATTCACGTACCCGGCCTGCGCGGAAACCCCGAGCGCACCTATCCGACAACCGCGGTGGGGCGGGGATTTACGGGCACGTTCGAAGGCTACGTGGCGAGCATCATTGCCCGTTGGCAAAAGGAGAAAGACCAAAAACTCCAGGACCTTGCAGAACTCCTCAGCTCGCTGGGCCTTACCTGGAAGGTAGAAGCCAGACCTGTGGACGAAACCCGGGTGGAACTGCGGGTGGGCCGGTTGCCTCGCAGTCAGCGGGGTGGCGCGCACGACATGGTCAGCATCGCCGACGTGGGATTCGGAGTGTCTCAAGCCTTGCCGGTCGCGGTGGCCCTCCTGACCGCCGAGCGGGGGCAGCTCCTCTACATCGAACAGCCGGAAATTCACCTCCACCCGCGGGCGCAGCGGGCACTGGCCGGGGCGCTTGCCGCCGCCGCCAGGCGAGGGGTGATGACCATCGTCGAAACCCACTCGTCGTTGCTGATTCGAGCGTTGCAGACCCTGGTGGCCCGCGGTGAATGCCCTCCCGAAGACATGGCGTTTCATTGGTTTCAGCGTGAGCATGAAAGCGGGGCCAGTGTGGTCAGGGTGGCTGTTCCGGACCGGGCAGGCAGACTCCCTGACTGGCCAGCGGATTTCGATGACGTGGAACTGCAAGCGGAAGGTGAGTTTTTGGATGCCGTCGAGGCGGCCCTCAGCCGCTGATGGGGCGGTCATTCTCCAAGCGGCTGGTGGTGGACGCCTCCGTCGCGAGGGCCGCCAGTGAGACGGACCACCCGGTGTCGAGCGCGTGCCGCAGGATTCTCGAGGAGATTCGCACGGTTTGCCATCGGGTGGTGCTATCCGGTGACCTAAGAAGAGAATGGTCAGACCACGCCAGCAGGTTCTCCCGCACCTGGCTGGCCAGCATGGAGAACGCCAGAAAGCTCGTACGCGTCGAAGCCACCGATGCAGCTCATGTCCTCATTGCCAACATCGAGGAGTCAGGCCTCAGCAAACGCCAGCAGAGTGCAGCGCGCAAGGACGTCCACCTCGTTGCAGCGGCTCAAGCTACAGATGGGATTGTTGTTTCCCTCGACCAGAAGGCGCGGCGGGCGTTCCGTGCTCTCGCGGCAACCCACCGGGAACTGGGAAAGCTCATGTGGGTCGATCCGTCAGAAGCCGCCGACGAGTACCTTGCGTGGTTACGACACGGGGGCACGCGCTCGGGGCATCGCCGACTCGGCACCGGACAAGACTGAGCGATCCCCCCTTACCCGGACCGGCGAACGTGGAGGAAGGCCTCTTGGGCGTGGTAGGAGGAGCGCACGAAGGGACCGGCGATGACCTCCAGCCCCAGGGCGCGGCCGCGGCGCTCCAGCTCGGCAAACTCTTCCGGCGCCCAGTAGCGCACCACCTCCACCTCCCGGCGGGTGGGGCGCAGGTACTGGCCGATAGTCACCACCCGGCAGCCCACCCGCGCCAGATCCTCCAGGGCGGCGACCACCTCCTCCACCTCTTCCCCCAGACCCACCATGAGGCCGGACTTGGTGACCATGGCCGGGGCGCGCTCAGCCACCCGGGCCAGCACCTCCAAGGCCCAGCGGTAGCGCCCCTGGCGCCGCACCCGCGGGTATAGACGTTCGACGGTTTCCAGGTTGTGGTTGTAGACGTCGGGGCCGGCGTCGATGACCACGTCGACGGCCGACCGATCGCCGCGGAAGTCGGGGGTGAGGACCTCGATGGTGGGGCGGGGATCCAACGCCTGCAGCGCCCGGATCACGGCGGCAAAGTGGGCGGCGCCGCCGTCAAGGAGGTCGTCGCGGTCCACCGAGGTGACCACCACGTGGCGCAGCTGGAGCTCGGCGGCGGCGCGGGCCAGCCGTTCCGGCTCTTCGGAATCCAACGGCCGGGGGCGGCCGTGGGCAATGGAGCAGTAACGGCAGGCCCGGGTGCAGACGTCGCCCATGATGAGGAAGGTGGCGGTTCCCCGGGAAAAGCACTCGGAGCGGTTGGGGCAGCGGGCCTCGTCGCACACCGTGTGCAGGCGAGCCGCCCCGGTCAGCGCCCGCACCCCGTGCAGGTGGCCCAGCTGCAGCTTGCGCTCCCGGATCCACACGGGCAGGGAGGGCACGGCGCTACTCCCTCACCATGAAGGCATCGGGGAACCCCTGGGTGCGCAACCGGGCGATGATCCGCCCGGCGCTCTCCTCGTCCGGGAAGGGCCCCAGGCGCACGCGGTAGCGTCCGTCGGGCCCGCGCGACACCACCACCTGCTCCGGCGCGAACCCCAGCGCCACCACCCGCTGCCTGAGCCCCTCTCCCTGTCGAGCCTGGGACAGGGCCCCCACCTGCACCCAGACCCCGGCCGCAGGGTGGGCCACCGTCGGCGGAGTCGGCTCGCGCGCCGGGAGCGGCGTGGGCGCCGCCGGAGGGGGTGTTGGCGAGGGCGTCGCCGTGGGTTCTGGTGACGGCACCACCGCCG
>JABRVY010000106.1:0-1087 GCA_039961755.1 Acidobacteriota bacterium
ACCCGGGGGCCCGAGGCCGTCACCCCCGTCGCCCCCCCGGGGCGGCGACGGGGGTGACGGCCTCGGGCCCCCGGGTGGTGGTGCTGGACTGCGGCGTCAAGCGCTCCATCCTGCGCCAGCTGGTGGCGGCGGGGGCGCAGGTGCTGGTGGTGCCCGGCGCCGCTCCCGTGGAGGACGTGCTGGCCCTCTCCCCGGCGGGAGTGGTGCTGTCCAACGGGCCGGGGGACCCGGCGGCGGTGGCCGCCACCGTCCGCACCGCCCGCGCCCTGCTGGGGCGGCTGCCGCTGTTGGGGATTTGCCTGGGGCACCAGTTGCTGGCCCTGGCCCTGGGGGGGCGCACCTACAAGCTGCGCTTCGGCCACCACGGGGCCAATCACCCGGTGCGGCACGAGGCCACCCAGGAGGTGTGGATCACCTCCCAGAACCACAACTACGCCGTGGACCCCGACTCTCTGCCGGCCGGAGCGGAGGTCACCATGGTGAACCTCACCGACGGCTCGGTGGAGGGGCTGGCCGCCGAGGGGCTCAAGGTGGAGGGGATCCAGTTCCACCCCGAGGCGGGGCCCGGGCCCCACGACGCTCTGGCGGTGTTCTCCCGTTTCGTTCAGAGCCTGGTACCAGGTACCGATAGTGGTAGCGATTTCGGCCCTGCTCCGGTGCGGCGAGGGGAGGGCGCCGGGGGGTCGGGTCCGATAGCCAAGGCCGCAGAGGAAAAGGAAAAAATGGCTATACCAGGTACCCACAACGGGGAGGGTTGATGCCGCGGCGGGAGAACGTCGCCAACGTCTGCATCATCGGGGCGGGTCCCATCCGCATCGGGCAGGCGTGCGAGTTCGACTACTCGGGGGTGCAGGGAGTGCAGGCGCTGCGCGAGGAGGGGGTGCGGGTGGTGCTGGTGAACTCCAACCCCGCCACCATCATGACCGACCCGGAGCGGGCCGACGCCACCTACGTGGAGCCGGTCACCGCCGAGGTGGTGGCGGCGGTGCTGGAGCGGGAGCGGTGCGATGCCCTGCTGCCGACGCTGGGGGGCCAGACCGCCCTCAACGTGGCGGTGGAGCTGGCCGAGCGGGGGGAGCTGGAGCGG
>JABRVY010000107.1:0-1635 GCA_039961755.1 Acidobacteriota bacterium
CCGCTGCCGGGGCCCGGGCTCGCCGGAGGAGGGGTACGCGGCGCTGATCCTGCGGGCCGAGAACCCGGTGCCGGAGGTCGTCGACCTCGGCAACGCCGCAGCCATCGACCGCCTCGTCGCCCGCTGGGCGGCCGAGGCCGGCCGCAATCCGGCGCGCGCGGAGCGCACTTCCCGCCGGGTCGACCCGGTGTTGCGGACGGTCGGCGACCAGCTGCGGCGAGCGGTGTGGGACCCCCTCGTGCCGTTCCTGGGCCGGGCGAGACTGGTGCTCCTGGTACCCGACGGGGAGCTGCACACCGTGAGCTGGTACGCCTTTCCCGCCGGCCGTTCCTCCTACCTGGTGGAGGGGGAGACCGTCATCCACCTGCTCGCCTCCGAGGACGACCTCCTCGAGCTGGCCGCCACCCGACCGGCGGGCCAGGGCCTGGTGGCGGTGGGCGGCGTCAACTACGAGGGGCGGCGTGAGGGGCACCCGGGGGCGGCAAGTCCGGCGCCGACTCCTGCTGCCGCCCTCCCCCAGGCGGCCAGGCGCGGGTTCGGCGTCGACTGCCGCAGCCTGCGGGGGGCGCACTTTGCGCCCATTCCTGCCACCGCGCGGGAGGTGGCGGCGGTGGCCGGGTTGTGGGTGGCGGCCGCCGCCGACCACCAGTCGCCGCGGGCGGCCGTCCTGACCGGTGACGCCGCCACGGAAGCGCAGCTCAAGACACTGGCCCCCGGGGCGCGCGTCCTCCACCTGGCCACCCACGGTTTCTTCACCGGGCGCAGTTGCCAGGATGAGGCCGGAGCCTCTCGGGGGGTGGGAGGGTTGGCCCCGACCGCGGGCCCCGTCGCCCCCGCCCTCACCCTCGCCGGGCTCGCCCTGGCCGGCGCCAACGCCCGGGCGGAGACGCGGGGAGCCGACGACGGCATTCTCCTGGCGGAAGAGGTCTCCACCCTCGACCTGCGCGGTGTCGAATGGGCCGTCCTTTCCGGGTGCGACACCGGCGCCGGCAGCATCCACGCCGGAGAGGGGGTGGTGGGGTTGCAGCGCGCCTTCCGCCTGGCCGGGGTGCGCACGGTCATCATGAGCCTCTGGGGAGTCGACGACGAGGCGGCCCGCCAGTGGATGGTCGCCCTCTACCGCGCCCGCCTCCTCAAAGGTGCCAGCACCGCCGAGGCGGTGCGCAGCGCCTCCCGCCAGGTACTGGCCGCCCGACGCCTGCGCGGCCAGTCCGCCCACCCCCTCTTCTGGGCGGCGTTCGTGGCGGTGGGCGACTGGCGCTGACCCCCTCCGCCGTACCGGGAACGAGCCTGGCCAGCTGTCCGCTCGCCAGATAGGAGCGAGGGAGCCCGGCTGACCCCCGCCCGCGGGCGAGCCGCGGAGCAGTGCGCTTTCCAGGCTGCCGTCGTTTTTCCCGATAGAGGCCGGCACAACCGTAGGAAAACCCGACCAGGTTGGCGAGCAGCCGGCGAAAGGAGGGTGTGATGAACAGGTTCCCGAGCTGTGCACTGGTGGCCGCCCTGCTGGCGACGGTGGCCCTCGCCCCCCCGGCGGGCGCCGTCTTCACCGGCACCGACGTCTTTCTCCCCTCGGTGGGGGCGAGGCCGGGGGTGCCCCCGGCGGTGTGGTACACGACGATCTGGGTGCACAACCCC
>JABRVY010000108.1:0-7818 GCA_039961755.1 Acidobacteriota bacterium
CTCCCACACCTCTCGCCCCCGCTGGTTTCCCGGGACTCCCTGGTAGGTGCTCTCCCAGCGCGACTCGCGGTGGGCGGAGCCCAGCAGCAGGCCCACCTGATGCCCCCCTCCCCCCAGGCGCCGGCCCGCCTGCAGCTGCCACAAGGCGCCGCGGCCCAGCCCCGCAGCGTTCCTTCCACCCAGGCCGGGCCAGAAACCGCCCAGACCCATCTCCACCGACCACGCCGCCGATCCGGGCCGTCCCGGCGCGGCGCGCAAGGTCACCGACGCCTCCTCCGCCTGTACCGACCCCAGCCACAGCCGGCGCGCCGACAGCCGCAGCCGCGCCGCCGGCGACACCGAAGCCTCCGCGCCCAGCTCCAGGAAACCCGCCGGGCCGCCCCGGCGGTCGGAGGTGGCGAAGGCACCGGCGCCCACCTGGGCGATCAGGGCGCCCCCCTCTCCTCCCAGCATCGCCCCGGTGGTGGCGAAGGCCCCCCCCAGCACCACATCCCGCTGGCTCAGGTTGTACTCGGTGAAAAGGAGATCCACCTCCCCCCCGGCCAGCACTGTGAACCGTCGAGATGTGTTCCTCACCCTTTCGGCCCCCAGGCGGAGACCCAGGGCGTTGTCCAGGTTGCCGCGCCGCCAGTCGTCGTCGTCGCAGGCCGGCAGGCGGCACTCGGCCCAGTGCCCGTGGGGGCCCGCCGTGCGCCAGCGGTAATGGGTACCGCCGACAAACAGTCGCAGCTGCGAGGTCTCACTCGCCCTGGCGGGCGGCGCGGGGAGGAGCAGACCCAGCAAGGCCAGGCCGAGAGAGCCAGGGATGACGGATCGTGGCATCTCGGGATTATCGACCGGCCTGACCGCGGTGGCCAGGGGTGGGAAGCGGCCGGGCGGCAGGCGCGTTCTCGGCTATGATGCCGACTCGACGGCAGATCAACGGAGGAGGATCCCCATGACCCGTACCGCAGGAACACTCGTCACCCTGGCCGCCGCGCTGGCGGCGACAGGGCCCGCTGTCGCCAGTTTCGTCCCACCGCGGGTGAGCCCCCAGGCCTCGGTGAGCCAGACCGTCGGCACCACCCAGATCACCATCGCCTACAGCCGCCCCTCGGTGAAGGGCCGTGCCATCTGGGGGGAGCTGGTGCCCTACGACCAGGTGTGGCGCACCGGTGCCAACGAGGCCACCACCTTCACGGTCACCGATGACGTCACCGTCAACGGCTCCCCCCTGCCCGCCGGCACCTACTCCCTCGCCACCATCCCCGGCAAGGCCGAGTGGACGGTCATCTTCAACAAGGACCGGGAGCTCTGGGGGATGTACCAGTACAAGCCGGAAAACGACGCCCTGCGGATCAAGGTCAAGCCCGCGGAGGCTCCCTTCACCGAGACCCTGGAGTTCACCTTCCCGACCATCACCGACGACTCGGCCACCGTGGTCATGCGCTGGGAGAAGCTGGCCATCCCGTTCACGGTCAAGGTGGACGTGGTAGCCACCACCCTCGCCCGGGCGCGTGCCGCCGTCGCTGCCGCACCCGCCGACGACTGGCGCACCCCCATGACGGCCGCCAACTGGCTGCTCTCCACCGAGCTTCCCAAGGGGGAGGCCATGAAGTGGCTGGACCGCTCCATCGCCATCCAGGAGACCTCCCAGAACCTGGGCGCCAAGGCCCGCGCCCTGGCCGCCGGCGGTGACACCGCCCAGGCCATCGCCCTGGCCCGGCGGGCCATCGAACTCGCCAAGGCTGCCAACCCCAACGCCAATACTTCGGCCCTCGAAAACCTCATCACCCAGTGGCAGGGCAAGAAGTAACTCTCCGCCCCCTTCACCGACCCTCGCGCGCAGGCAGGAGCGGCGTGAGGAGGTGCGCCAGGGCCAGCACCGCCACACAGCCCAGCACGTTGAACCACAGGAAGGGGATGGAGGTGAAGGCCCAGCAGGCCAGCACCGCCCCCTCGGCCAACAGCGCCGCCACGAAGGCGGCGGTGCCCGAGACCCGGCGCCAGAAGTAAAAGGCCAGCAGGAAGATCCCCAGGATCGTCCCGTAGAAGAGGGAGCCCAGAATATTCACCGCCTCCACCAGGGAGCCCAGCCGGCTGGCCGACAGGGCGAAGGCAATGGCGAAGGCTCCCCAGGCCGCGGTCGCCAGGCGCGAGATGGCCACGGTGGCCGCCTCGCTGCCCTGCCAGCCGACCAGTCGCCGCACCACGTCCACCACCGTGGTGGAGGCCAGGGCGTTGAGCTCGGCGGCGGTGGAGGACATGGAGGCGGCAAATACCGCCGCCAGCACCAGCCCCACCAGGCCGGCGGGGAGGTAGGTCACCACGAAGGTGAGGAAAACGTAGTTGACGTCCGAGGGATCGACCCGGGGGTCGTGGCGCTGGATGACCGCGATGGCCTTCCGGCGGCGCGCCTCGGTCTCGGCAGCGGCGGCCCGCAGGCCCTCGGTGGCCTCTACCACCCGCTCCTCGTCCCCCGCCCGGAGCGCCGACACCAGCTCCACGGCTTGCTGCCGCTTGGCCAGGAAGGCGTCGGAGTGGGCCGCCGTGGCCGCCTCCCACTCCCCTGCCGCCGCCGCCCTCGCCTTCGCCACCGCCACCGGGTTGAAGAACACCGGCGGTTCCACGAACTGGTAAAAGGCGAACACCAGGGCGCCCAGCAGCAGGATCGCGAATTGCATGGGAACCTTGACCAGCCCGTTGACCAGGAGGCCGAGGCGCGACTGGGCCACCGACTGCCCGGTGAGGTAGCGCTGCACCTGGGACTGGTCGGTGCCGAAGTAGGACAACGCCAGGAAACCGCCGCCGATCAGCCCAGACCAGAAGGTGTATCTGCTGGAGAGATCGAAGGAGAAGTCCACGGCCTCGAGCCGCCCCAGCTTGCCGGCGACCCGCAGGGCATCCAGGAAGCTCACCTCGGGGGGGAGGGACAGCACCAGCGCCACGAACGCCGCCCCCATGCCGACGAAGATGATCCCCATCTGGTGCACGTGGGTCCACCCCACCGCCCGGGTTCCCCCGGCGGTGGTGTAGACCACCACCAGCACCCCGATGAGGACGATGGTGCCGTTGAGGCTCCACCCCAGGATGACCGACAGGATGATGGCCGGGGCGAAGATGGTCAGCCCCGCCGCCATGCCGCGCTGCACAAGAAACAGCAGCGCCGCCAGCGCCCGCGTCTTGCCGTCCAGGCGGGACTCCAGGAACTCATAGGCGGTGAAGACCTTCAGTCGGTGGTACAGGGGCACGGCGGTGATCGACAGCACCACCATCGCCACCGGCAGGCCGAAGTAGAACTGCACGAAGCGCATGCCGTCGGAGTAGGCCTGCCCGGGGGTGGAGAGGAAGGTGATGGCCGAGGCCTGCGTCGCCATGATGGAGAGGGCGATGGGCAGCCAGCGCATCTCGTGGCCGGCCTGCAAGTACTGCTCCACCGTGCGGACCTGGCGGCTTTTCAAGACCCCGAAGCCGACGATGAAGGCCAGCGAGCCGACCAGTACCGCCCAGTCCAGCCCGGTCACCGCCCCCCTCCCGCGAAAACCCTGTGCCGGCTCACGAAAAGACCCGGGTGAAGAGGTAGAACAGCACCACCTCGGCGGCCAGGGCGCCCAGCACCAGGGCGTACCACCTGGCCCAGGAGGCGCCGCCCGGGGGCACCTCGCCCTCCCTGGCAAGCACCGCCCGCCTTTCGCTCACCGCCGCCCCCCCGCCAGCAGGTTGGCGAACAGGCGCAGGGCGCCGGGCACCCCGGCGGGCAGCTGACGGAAAAACGCCAGCGAGGTGTGGACGTAGTACCCCTGGCCGTGGCGGGCCACCAGCAGCCCGCCGGAGAGGGCCTTCTCCCCCGGGTCCTGCATGGCCAGGGGGGCGTCGTAGCGGGGATCCCAGGAGGATGGGAAATACAGGCCGCGCTCCTGCACCCAGCCCTCGAAGTCAGCCCGGGTGATGCGATTGGGATAGACCAGCACGGGGTGATCCGGCACCAGCATGGTCACCGGCCCATCCTCCACGGTGACCCGCTCCCGCCCCAGCGTCAACGGGAAGGGTCCCAGCGCCGGAGTGAGCAGGCCGCGGGTGGTGTTGTACTGCACCACCAGCGTGCCGCCCCTCTCCACGTACGCCAGCAGGCGAGGCTGTGCGGCAGCCAGGCGATCGCGGGTGTTGTAGGCGCGTACCCCGGTGACAATGGCGTCCAACTGCCCCAGATCGCCGCTCTCCAGGTCGGAGTCCGAGAGCAGCACCACCTCGTACCCCAGCTGTCGCAGAACTTCCGGCACCTCGTCCCCCGGCCCCATCACGTACCCAATCCGCCGTCCGGCGATCTGCACGGGCTCGTACACCAGCGACACCTGGGCGGGCAGCAGCACCGTGGTGGGGGGGAGGTGATCGTGGTCGACCTCGAAACTGCGCCAGGCGCTGCGCTGGCCGTCGACCTCCACCGCCAACGTGGCGGTTCCCCGGCTCGCCGTCGCCGGCGGGGAGAGCCTCACCTCCACCACTGTCTCGGCGCCCCGGCGATCGAGGAGGAAGGGCACCTCGGCCGGTTCACACCCCCACCCCGCCGGCAGATCCAGCCTCAGCACTCCCGTGGCAGCCCGGCTGGCGGTCAGGCGAATCCGCACCGGGCGAGGCTCGCCGGAGGGGAGCACGACAACGCCGCTCTCCACGGCCGCGGTGACCGGGGGGACCACCCGCACCAGGCGCAGCCGCTCCCCGCGCACCGGGTCCACCGTCCTGTGCACCACCGGCACTGCGAACTCCACCTCCTCGCCGCCCAGCACCAGCACGAAGCGGGCGGTGAAGGGCGGCCGGGGGGGGCCCTCGATGGCAGCCTTCGCCGGCACCTGGTAGAGCCCCGGCGAGGGGGGGTGGCGCAGCCACTGCGGGGCTGACACCGGCGCGTCCCTGGGTACGACTGCCTTGACCGTGGCGGTGACTTGCTGGTTGGCGGGCAAGGGGCGGTCACCGCGCACCGGCTCGCCGCCCTCCACCGCCACCGACCGCAGGATCACCGGGTAGCCAGCGCGGTTGACGGCCGTGGCCGAGACCGTCAGGGTGTCGCCAGGGGCCACCGAGGGTTCCTCGGCCACCGCCTCCAGCCACACCCCGCTGGCCGCCAGCAGCAGCGCATCCAGCTCCCGCCGTTTCACCTCCACCCACGGGGAGGGGGCCAGGGCGTTCATGGCCCGGCGCGCCACCAACAGGTGGGGAACCACCGCGGCGGGCTCGACGAAGCTGAACGCCTTCTGGGCTGCCTCCAGGGCGGCGTCAACGGCCAAGCCACCCGGTACTCGTCCCCAGCTGGTATCGATGCCCTCCAGGGGGTCCTTCGACGCCGGGTCCCCGGCCAGTTGCTGCAGATCGTTGGGCAGCGAGCCCCGCCGGGGGGCCGCGCCGAACCCCTGGCTCCTGTGCATGGAGCGGGCCCGCGCCGACAGCTCGGCGAACGACACCCCCAGGACGGGGTCGTACGCCCC
The DNA here is from genome assembly GCA_039961755.1 of Acidobacteriota bacterium. GTDB lineage: Bacteria > Acidobacteriota > Thermoanaerobaculia > Thermoanaerobaculales > Thermoanaerobaculaceae > CALEVZ01. The sequence continues at coordinate 5,460 of JABRVY010000108.1, forward strand.
CAGATCCAGCGTCAGCATCCGCGGCGGCGGGTTCGTCCCCGCTTCACCGCTGGGACGCCAGCTGTTCCAGAACAGCCGGCGCGGCTTCCACACCCCCAGCTCCGCCACCTGCTCCGGGAAGCGCCGTGGATCCCCGGCAGCGGCAAACGCCTCCGCGGCCAGAATGGCCGAGGCCGAGTGGTGCCCGTGCCCGGCGTCCCCCGAGGCCGGGAAGCGAGTGACGATGATGTCGGGGCGAAAGGTGCGCACCACCCGGACGACGTCGGCCAGCACCTCCTCCTTCCCCCACACGGCGAGGCTTTCCTCCGCCGTCTTGGAGTAGCCGAAGTCCACCGCCCGGGTGAAGAACTGCTCGGCGCCGTCGATGCGTCGGGCCGCCAGCAGTTCCTCCGTGCGGATGACCCCCAAAAGCGGCGCCTGCTCCGGGCCGATCAGGTTCTGGCCGCCATCCCCGCGGGTGAGCGACAGGTACGCCGTGCGCAGCTGCCGGCCGCGGGCGAAGTAGGCCAGCATGGCGGTGTTCTCATCGTCGGGATGGGCGGCGATGTACAGCACGCTCCCCACCACCCGCAGCTTCTCCAGCCCGCGCCACACCTCGGAGGCGCTGGCCGCCCCTTCCGTCTGGGCGGACACCGGCCCCGCCAATGCCACCACCAGCAGCGCCAGCCACCCCGCCAGCCGCACCGCGTGACGTCCTGCCCTTCCCCTTCCCGACACGCCGTGACCCCCTTCCATTCCTGGAGGAAAACGAAATTCCCAACCGCGTATGCCCACCGGAGAACCCGGTGGGTTACCCGTGAGGATGACCAGCCCCGAGGACCGCCGCGGGCGGCACCAGCGACCCGGGGCCGAGCTGGAGCTCCAGCGACTCACTCCCGCAGTGGATGCGGCGCACCGCCACCTCGAGTCCGGCGGGGAGCCACTCGCGCAGATCCAGCAGAAAGACGCCGTCGGCGGAGTCGTACTGGACCTTGCCGGGGATGGCCCGCTTGAGGATGGAGGCCACGGTGGATCCTGGCAGCGGCAAACCCAACGGCCCGCTCACCGCCACCACCTGGCAGCCGAAGAAACCGTGAAGAAGCCGGGCCTCGCGCAGCCGCACCGAGACCGACCCGGGTAAACCCTTCCACGCGAAGGCCACCTCCAGCTGGAGGTCGCCGTCGGGCAGACCCTTCAACCCCAGCCGGCGCAGCGCTGGCACCCGTGCCGGCAGCTCCCGGTTGGCCCAGGCGTGCAGCTGTAACCCATCCAGCCGCAGCGTGAAGCCCTCCCAGGAGACGAGCGGCCGCAGCGATGGCGTGGCGTCCATCGGCGGAGTATAGCGCGGCAGAAATGGGCAACGCCCGCCCGGCGCCCGGGGAAACCATCGGGTGCTTCTGGCCGCCCTGCCGTCACACCAGGTAGGCCACCGCGAAACCCAGCTGGGCGGCCATCATCATCAGGTACATGTGAGTCCAGGAGGGGTGGTTCTCGCGGCGCGACAGGGAAGCCGGATCCTCCAGCAGCAGCCAGCAGGTGTATACCCCCCAGAGGGTGAGCACCCCGCCCAGGGCGATCAGCACGGTGGGGTTGCCGGTCAACATCGCCAGCTGGGGGGCCGCCGGGTCGCGCAGCACCGTTCCCAGAGGGATGAGCAGCCAGGGCAGCACGAACGAGGGGGCGATCATCCAGGCGGCCCGGTGCTCGCCGTACTTCACCGGCAGGGTGTGCACCCCACTGGCCGCATCACCTTTCATGTCAGAGAAATCCTTGGTACTGGAGGCGCCCAGCAGGAAGGCGCCGAACACCGCCCCGATCCACCACGCCTCGGCGTGCCAGATGGGGGCCACCATCCCCCACCCGGCCACCTTCAGCCAGACTCCGCGCGGGATGGCGATGGTGACGTTGGCCCAGATGCCGAAGCGCTTGGTGCGGCCGAGGGCCGGCAGGGAGTAGACGAGGGTGGCCAGGGCGGCCCCCAAATAAAGGAAAAACACCCCGTGGTCGAGCAGCGCCCCCCCCAGCCGGTCGGCCAGGGTCACCGCCGGGTACGGCACCACCAGCCACACCGGCAGCGTCCCGGCGAGGTAGAGGAGGGTGGCGTGGCGGGCGGCCTGGGGTACCGACACCCGCCCCGAGGGGATGGGGCGCTGCGGCTTGTTGATCCTGTCCGCTTCGAGATCGGCGATCTGATTGAGGGTGTTGGAGGCGGCGTTGAGCAGCGCCGCACAGATGCTCCCCAGCACCACCGTGAACAGCACCGAGGGGCGCAGCAGCCGCTCGGGGTCGGGGTTGTGGGCCGAGCCGAAGGCGCACACCGCCCCCGAGACGATGCCCAGCAGCGGCGGCAGCAGGGTAAAGGGTCGATCCAGGTCGAAGA
>JABRVY010000109.1:0-7520 GCA_039961755.1 Acidobacteriota bacterium
GGCGCCGACACCGCCTCCCCACCCTCCAGCCAGGGGGGTCCGCAGGCGGTGTCGGCGCCCGCAGCGGGGCGGACCAGCCACAACCGGGGGCCGCAGGCGGGGCAACACACCGGCTCGGCGTGGAAGCGACGGTCGGCGGGGTCCTCGTACTCCCGCCGGCAGGCCGGGCAAAGGGGGAAGCACGCCATGGAGGTGCGCTCCCGATCGTAGGGGAGGGAGCGCACCAGGGTGAAGCGGGGACCGCAGTTCGTACAGGTGGTAAAGGGGTAGCGAGCGCGACGGTCGGCGGGGTTGGCCATGTCGGCCCGGCAATCGGCGCACAGGGCGGTGTCGGGGGGCACCAGCGCCCGTCGCCGCGCCCCCCGCTCCGACGTGAGCACCCGGAACCCCTCCTCACCTTGGGTCGCCACCTGCTCCTGGGTCAGCTCATCCAGCCGGGCCAGGGGCGGCAGCGCCGCCGCCAGCGTCTGTGCAAACCCTGCTGCCGCCGTCGCCTCCCCCTCCACCTCGATGACCACCCCGTCGGGGGAGTTGCGCACCCACCCCGCAAGCCCCAGGGAGGTGGCCAGCCGGTGCACCGTCGGCCGGAACCCTACCCCTTGCACCACCCCGCGGCAGACGAGGCGGAAGCGCGCCCGCCTCACGCTCGCTTGGCCTCCAGCCGCCGCTCCAGCAGGGCGCACCACCCCTCGATCCCCTCACCGCTGCGGCTGGAGGTGACGACGAACTCCCCCCCGGGGCGCAAGGTGGCCACCTGGGCGCGCACCGCCTCCAGGTCAAAGTCCACGTGAGCCAAGAGATCCGCCTTGGTGATCACCGTCACCTCGGCGCGGGCGAAGATCGCCGGGTACTTGAAAGGCTTGTCGGCCCCCTCGGCCACCGACAGCAGCGCCACCTTGAAGTCCTCCCCCAGATCGTAGGAGGTGGGACAGATCAGGTTGCCCACGTTCTCGATGAACAGCACATCCACGGGGGGAAAGGCGGCCTCGGCCAGGGCGGTCTGCACCTGGCGGGCGTCCAGGTGACACGCACCGCCGGTGAGGATCTGCCTGGCGGGAATCCCCATCCGGCGCAGCCGCTCGGCGTCCCGCTCGGTGGCGATGTCCCCCTCGATGGCAGCCAGGCGAAGCCGCGGAGCCAGCCGTTCCACCGTGCGCTCCAGCAGGGTCGTCTTGCCCGACCCCGGAGAAGAGATCAAGTTGACTGCCAGCGTCCCCTGCGCCTGGAAGCTGCGGCGCAGCTCGGCGGCCACCGCCTCGTTGGCGGCCAGGATGCGCTGCCGCACATCCACCGTGTCACTCATCGCCTGTTCCCTCCCCCGAAGGGACAAAACCCACCGACAGCACCTCCAGCTCCTCCCCCCCCTCGACCGACAGGACCCGCTCGCAGGTGGGACACTGATACAGCCAGGCTCCCCGCGGTCGCTCCACGGCCCCGCCGCAGCCGGGGCAGCACTGTCGCGCCGCCCGCCACTCCACCTCCAGGCGCGCGCCGGCATCGGGACCGTCCTGGGTCACCGCCTGCCAGGCAAAGGCGAGCAACTCCGGCTCCACCGCCGTGAGCTCCCCGATCGCCACCTTCACCCACTCCAGCCGACCCGGTCCGTGGGGAACCACGGCCTCCCGGCAGGTGCGGTAAATGTCCATGGCCAATCCCAACTCGTGCATCGCTTCGCCCTCTTGGCCTGACACGGCGGTACGCGGATCAGGGGGGGTGCCGGAACCGGGTCGATCGTCAGTATACACGCCCACGAGGCAGCCCCTGGACTATACTGCCCCGGCGATGCGGACGATTCAGACCTCGGCCAGCACCTTGCCCCGCCTGGTGGTGACCGGGGCCTCGGGGTTCATTGGCCGCCACCTGCTGGAGCAGATCCGCTCCCGCTATCTCATCTACGGGCTCGGCCGCCGCTCCCAGGTGGAGTGCGGGGCGCCCGTGCATGCCAACATTCGCTGGCACCAGGTGGACATTGGCGACAAGGCATCGCTGGCCAGGGTGTTCGACAGCATCCGCGCCGAAGGGGGAGCTGACTACCTGCTCCACCTGGCCGCCCACTACGACTTCACCGGCGAGGAGCACCCCGAGTACTGGCGTACCAACATCGACGGCCTCGCCAACGTCCTGGAGCTTTCAGCCGACCTGGGGCTGCGCCGCTTCGTCTTTGCCTCCTCGGTGGCCGCCTGTCCCTTCCCCAGGCCGGGGGAGGCGATCACCGAGGACACGCCCCCCCTGGGAGAGCACATCTACTCGGTGACCAAGCGCATCGGCGAGGACATGGTGCGCGCCTGCAGCCACCTCTTCCCCTCCGTCATCGTGCGCTTCGCGGCGTTGTTCTCCGACTGGTGCGAGTATCCGCCCCTCTACGTCTTTCTGGACACCTGGCTGTCCCGCCGCTGGAACGCTCGCATGCTGGGCGGCAAGGGGCTGTCCGCCGTGCCGTACCTGCACGTTCGCGACGCCGCCGTGTTCCTGCAGACGCTCTTGGAGAACGAGGCGGACCTCAAGCCCGGCGAGGTGTTGCAGTGCTCTCCCGACGGCGCAGTCACTCACTGGGAGCTGTTCGAGATGGCCACGGCCTACTACTACGGCCGCGAGATCCGTCCCATCCTGATGCCCAAGTTCCTGTGCTACCCCGGCATGTGGACGCTGGACGTGATCGGTCGCCTGCTGGGCAACCGCCCCTTCGAACGTCCCTGGATGGCCAGGTACATCGACCTGCAACTCACCGTGGACGCCAGCCGCACCCGCCGCCGCCTGGGGTGGGCGCCGCGCCCGCGCCTGTCCATCATGCGCAGGATCCCCTTCCTGATCGAGAACCTACGCTCCAACCCGGTGGAGTGGCTGCGGCGCAACCAGGAGGCGATGAAGGTGGCCCGCCTGCGGCCCAACCTCATTATCCATCGCCTCCTGGAGCAGCACGAAGAGGCCATCTCCGAGGCCTTCACCGCTTTCCTCCTGGGCCCCGAGGGGCAGAAACACCTCACCTCCTACCAGGCCATCGCCCTCGAGGACCACGAGTGGAACCATCGACTCATCCTGCGCAGCCTGGCCAACGCCGTCCTGACCCGACAGAAGGGGCTGTTCATGGCCTACTGCCGCGACCTGGCCGAGCGCCGCTTCCAGCAGGGGTTCAAGATGGAAGAGCTCTGTTACGCCCTGGCCACCCTCAACGAGATCTGCCTCAACATCCTGCGCCGGGACCCCCACGCCGCCGGGCTGGACGAGGATCTGCAGAACCACATCACCATGACCATCCAGTTCGGCATCGACCAGGTCCAGGAAACCTACGAGTACGCCACCGCCGGCCGCCCCGCCCCCAGGGAGTCGCACCTCCGGTAGGAGCCGCTGGCCGGCGCGCAACCGAAGCACGGCACTCGCCGAGGACCTCTCGGCCCGAAAATCGGCACCGGCCCCGGCGCGTTCAACTCGAAAACCGCAGTTGACTGGTAGAAGAGGCAGAGCACCGTTCTGAAGATCCTGGGTATCATCGGTTTACCAAGAGTCCGTGGTACCGGAAGGAGGGACAGAACGGCGCACACGAATTGGAGCAGGAAGAGCGGGTTGGGGGAGCTGAGAGTCGAGTACACGGGACGGCCGGTCAGTGGGTGGGGTGGGCTGGTGGGGGTGATTCGGTTCCTGGACCGGCTGGGGATCAGGAGGTTTCTGCGGTCGGCGCTGCCAGATGGGCGGCGGTCACCGAACCAGGTGCCGGTCGAGGACATTGCCTTGAGCCTGTTTGCGACGGTGCTGACGGGTGGCAGTCGGTTCTCGCATGTGGAGCGGATCCGGCAGGACGAGGTGATCCGGGGCGGGGTGGGCGTGAAGCGACTGGCTTCGGCGATGACACTGACCCGGTACTTCGGCGGGTTCGTCCAGAGCCAGGTCGAGCACCTGAGTGACGTGCTCAACCCCCTGTTCATGAGTACTTTGAAGGAGTTGCCAGAAGGCGAGGTCATTGACCTCGACTCGACCGTCTTCGAGCGGTATGGCAGGCAGGAAGGAAGCGTGAAAGGGCACAACCCGCGCCAGCATGGACGGCCGTCGCACCACCCACGGCTGGCGATCGCCGCGGGCGCCAAGACCATCATCCACGGCTGGCTGCGCAGCGGCAACACCTCCAGCTCGCGTGGGGTCAGGCAGTTTGTGGCGGAGGTGCTGGCGCGGGCAGGGATGCGAGTGCGAGCTGTTCGCGCCGACTCCGGATTCTTCGAAACCGCACTCCTCGACGAGCTCGAGGCGCGTTCGTTGGACTATGCGATTGCGGTGCGAATGAACCCGCTCGTGAAGCGGACCGTGCTCCGGGTCCCCGAGTGGCGCCCCTTCGGTCCAGGTCTGGAGGCAGGAGAGGTCGCGTATCAAAGCTACCAGTGGCCGCGCCCACGCCGCTTGATCCTGGTTCGGGAGGAGATACGCAGGCGACCCGAGGCTCGTGGCCGTCGCCTGTTCGACGACCCGGACTCCACCTACCACGCGGTCATCACCTCGCTGGGTGGTCCGCCAGAAGAGGTCTGGCGCTTCTACAACGGCCGCGCTGACAGCGAGAAGGGGATCAAGGAGCTCAAGCAGGACTATTCGGTCCACGGCTTCTGCCTGCAGTCGTTCTTCGGGACGGAGGCGGTCTTTCGCTTGATCTGCCTGCTGTTCAACCTCATGCACCTGTTCAAACGGCTCGTCCTCCACGACGAAACACCACACCTGGGAACCATCCGCCGCACCACCCTGGTGATTGGCGCGATCCTCGGTGCGACCGGCCGCACACCGGTGCTCCGCTTGGGCCTCCGAGGTCGATGGCGAGATCGCTTCGCCGTCCTCCTCGAACGCATCGCCGCCATGCCAACTGTGGTAACAGTTGCTCAACTCACGAACCTGGCGCACTTTGCAGCCCCTCGGCCCTGGCGCCCGCGACCCGCAAAACCGTCAGCGCGCGCTTCCCGCCGCGCTGCTTTTGCTTTCAACTGATGTTTTCCGGCTCAGTCCTAGCACTTCCAGGAAGGTGATGCCGTTGTCCTCACAGTACGCCTTCATCTCCCGGTTGATGAACTCCCCCCCGTTGTCGCAGTCGATGCCCAAAATCGGGAACGGCATCCTCCCGATCGCCTGGCGCAACGCTGCGAAGACGTGGACATGCGCCTTGTTGCGCGCCGTGCCAAGCTCGGTCCAGGTGGTGGCCACGTCAGTGGCCGTCAAGGTGTGGATAAAGTCGCCGCGGCCGAGGCCACCGTCGTGCCCGGCGAGGTCCACCTCGATAAACCCAGCCCGTGCCTCATCCCAGTCGGCAAAGGTACGAATGGGGATGTGCTGACGCAGCAGGGTGCCCGGCTTGGTCCTCGCCCGGCTCTTGAGCCTGCGAGCTCGGCGCTCCCCGGCCAGCAGGCGATCGATGGTCGTCGGCGCAATGGCCAGCAGCTTGGACCGCACCACAGGCGCCAGCTGCAGCACCCCGTGGCGCTCCAACGCCTCGATCACCCTCGGCAACGCCGGCGCCAGGCGCTTGCCACATGGCTCGTCGAGCTGCTCCCACAACCGCACCAGGACCCGCACTACGGCCGCGTCGTACACCCGCGGCCGCGGCCGCCTCGCCCGCACCCGCGCGTCCCCAACCACCACCAGCCTCGGCCCCAGCCGCACCCTCCGACCCTCCAGGCGCAGCAGCAGCGCCGCGTAGGACCGACGGTAGCCCGTCTGCGCCACGAACTCGTCCAGGAGCCGGCTCCGCTCCTTCTTGCTCCGGCAGGCCCGGTATCGCCGGCTGAAATGCTTGATCAACACAGCCCTGTCACTCATCGGCGGCCTCATCCCTGCCTCCCACCTGGGGAAGCATGCTCTCCAACCAACGCGCTTCGAATCGTTTCTTATGTGAGGCAACGATTCCCCGTCGAGTCGATTCTTGATGAGGCAACGTGCGCGCTGGCCTCACCAGGCCGGGGCAGGTATACTACCTGCGACGCACTGCCTGTTTTTTCCAGGCCTGTGACGGAGGTGTTCCGGCCATGGATTCGTACCGAAACCTCATCACAACCACGCCAGGGGGCTCCGGCGCCGTCTTCTCTTGCGTGCGCCTCGCGCTGCTCGGGTTCTTTCTTTTCATCTTTTTTGCTCGCTGGAATATAGGCCTTGCTGACAATGGTGATTTCTCACGATACATGAGTTGGTATGTTACAAAACCTGCGGGGTTTTCGGAAAACTGGCCCTCTACCGCTGATCCAGAATGGAAAAGACGCTTTTTTCATTATTACCTGCCCTATTGGGAAATCGGCGCCCCTCGGCCACTGTGGCATTTCAGTGCAGCTCCCCTTCTCCTCGCTCCTGGCTTTCTTTTAAACACCTTGTTCTGGTCCCCTTCGCACCTAAGTCTCCCCATAGCCACCCTCCCCTTGCGATTCGCTTTATTTCTGCTGTTTTTTCGTTTACTAAAAAAGGAAACCAGCCAATTTTCAAAATTTCGCACAATCCCTGCGCTGCTGACAGCCATTCTCGCGCTACTCATGTTTGCTGATGATGCCTATGCCTCATATATAAACACATTTTTTCGAGAGTTTCCAGCGTTTTTTTCTTTGATATTTCTAACATTTAGCATTGGTCTTGCTGTTTGTTTTCGAAATATTATCTGGACCATTGTTTCTTTATCTATCTTCCTTTTCCTTGTGGCCGTGCGCATGAACCATATCTTTATCATTGCACTCGTACTTTTAATACTCTTGCCCACGATAAAGACCAATCTGCGCCCTATTTTTTTTCTGATGGCGGCCATGCTCACCGTGGGTGTCGGCGTCGTTGTTTGGCACCTCCAAAACCCCGCCATGCGAGGCATTTACCAATACTCCGCACTGTTTTACGGTGCCTTGAGCACATCCGCCAACCCAGCAAAACACCTCTTGCAATTCGGCTTCGACTCGGGTGAGCAGTGTATCAATCGGCTCTATGATGATGTTTTTGAAAATGATTGTAAGCCAAAATTTATTAACAAGGTGCACTACTATCACGCGCTGCGCGTGTATCTTTCAGAGCCTAAGGCTTTTCTTCGCAGTTTGCAGCTTGCCCGTGAAACCTTAAGAGATTTCAGGCCTCCATATCCGATGCTTCCCGAGTCCTTTCCTCAAAACGTTCGGTGGTCTTCTTTATTTTCTCTTTGGACTCGTCTCACAAACCACTTCTTCGTGACAGCGACTACTGTTGTCATGATTGTTTCGCTGTATCTTTTGCTTTTCTTTCTCGCCAAAAAAACTCGCACTCCTCACCTGGTCACCGCGGCCAAACTGGGGTACTTCCTGCTCGGCGTCTCCGCCGTGGAGGTCGTCTCCACACTCCTCACCAACGGTGTACCGGACCTCCTACGAACCCTTTTTTTGGGGCGGGCTGCTTTTGACCTCGCCACCCTGTGCGCCGCCTACGCGCTATCGGGACTGCTGATGTTCCGCCTCTTCCCTCCCGCCCCAAAAAAAGGGTTCGTAGGAGGTCCGGTACACCGTTGGTGAGGAGTGTGGAGACGACCTCCACGGCGGAGACGCCGAGCAGGAAGT
>JABRVY010000110.1:0-1435 GCA_039961755.1 Acidobacteriota bacterium
CTCAACGTGGATGTGGGGGTGGGCGACATCGAGGTGACCGGCGAGTGGACAGCCTTTGGTTCGCTGCGGGCGGACAGCGGGGTGGGTGAGGTGACCCTGCGCAGCCCCGACGGCCGCCAGCGCGGCAAGGGGTTCGTGGGCAGGGAGCTTGCGAGCACTGGTCCAGGCGCGGCGCGCCTGCGCCTGGACGTCGGCGTGGGCGATGTGACCATCGTGCTGCGTTGACTCACCGGCACGCCCTGCTGCAGGTGAGCGAGCACCGCGTGGAGATCGAGGGTCTCAACTCCCGAAACGGTACCCGAGTCAATGCTCGGCGTGTCCGCTCCCAGAGCTGGCAGCCAGGTAGCACCGTGCACTTCGGCGCCGTGGCGGTGTCGCTGGAAAACGTCCCGCCCGCGGATGTGGAGATCGGGGGGGATGAGGTGACCAGTCGACCCGCCGGGGGGATTCTCTTTCGCGCCTCCCCCCGCTGCGCCACCGGCGCGCCGACGTCCCCAACCTGGCCGCCTTCTTCCTTGCCCGCGAGGGGCGCAGGCAGGGGGTTCGCATCGCCGGCATCTCCCGCGCCGCGCTGGAGGTCCTCCTCGCCTACCCCCGGCCCGGCAACGTGCGCCAGCTGGAGAACGAGATGGCCCGGGCGTCTCACTTCCTCGAGGACGGCGAGCTGCTGGACAGGGCGCGGCTGTCCCCGAAGTCCTGGCCTCTCGGCCGGCCCCGGGGGGCTTTTCCCTGAGCCCGAAAACCGCGGTTGGGTTCGTGACGAGAGGCCGGAGACGCCGATGATGGCGGGCGCGCGCAGGGGCGAGGGCGCGAGCCGTACTCTCAAGCGTACGGCGCAGCGCCCGAGTCCCCGAGTACGCCCGCCAGTGCGGCGAAATCCGGCCTCGCAGCAGAAGCCAACCGCGGTTTTCGGGCTGAGGGCAGTCATCGAGCGGGTGGAGCTGGACGAGATCGTCCTGACCCTGGCTGCCTGCGCCGGCGACGTGGAGCAGGCAGCCGCTCGTCCGGGGGTTTCGCGCGCCACTCTCTACCGCCGCATGAAGGCTTCGGGCGATTCTTCCTAGCAACCGTCGCCAGCTCTCCCGCTGCTCGCCCACAGCGATCACCTCGCGGTCATTTCCCGGTCATGCAGGTCAGGTGACATGCCCCCATGCTGAGAACCACAGGCAAAGGGAGGTCGCCATGACGTCAACGACACGGATCCAATACCTGCTCCATGCGGCGCTGGTGCTCGCCTGGGCCGCCAACGCCCACGCCGTCTTCACCGGCACCGACGTCTTTCTGCCCTCGGTGGGCGCCCGCCCCGGGGTGCCACCGGCGGTGTGGTACACCACCATCTGGGTGCACAACCCCAACGCTAGCGCCGCCAACGTCACCTTCTATTTGCTGGAGAGGCAGGAAAACCTCTCCCCCAGGACCTACACCGACACCATCC
>JABRVY010000111.1:0-1395 GCA_039961755.1 Acidobacteriota bacterium
GACATGGGCGCCGCTCACGCGGAAGCGGCCGCTGGCGGCCCGCTCGATGCGAGCAGGCACGGCGACTCCGGAGGGCGCGTAGTGGCCGAGGCAGTGGGCGCCGCGCCAGACGGTGTGGGCGCCGTCCAGGTGACGGCGGACGATGACGCGGAGACCGGCGCAGGTCGGCCGGCCGGGCTGCTTGGTGAGTTGCAGGCGCACGCCGTCGAGCACGACGGTGTTGTCCTGGCCCACCAGGCGCTCTTCTTCCACGCAGAGGAGCTGATCGAGGTCGACGTCGCCGAGGGGGACGAAGGCGCTGGCGGGATCGGCGGGGGGCCGGGTGAAGGTGGCGTTGTAGTCGGGGATGAAGTGCTCGCGCAAGTAGGCGTTGGCGGCCTGGGGGGTGGTGACGCCGGCCAGCCGCAACTCGTTGACGAGCCGGTCCTGCAGGGTGCGATTGAGTCGCTCGCCCCGGCCCCGGGCCTGGGGGGAGTAGGCCCCGATGTGCTCGATGCCCAGGCGGGCGAGGGCGCGACCGACGTGGGTGAGGTGGTCGCGATCCACGGGGCCACCCGCCTTGGGGGTGTGGAAGGCCCAGCCGGCGCGGTCGGTGTACAGGGCCAGGGGCAGGCCCCAGGTGCGGATGACGTGGGCCAGGGCAGCCATGACCGCCTGGGTGGTTTCGGCGGGCCAGAGCTGGGCGTAGAGCAGGCGCTTGGTGGCGTCGTCGAGGACGGCGAGGAGGGTCTGGCGCTCGGTGGGGCAGCGGGCTAGCCAGGCATGGGGGCTGCCGTCCAGGTGCAGCAGCTCGCCGTAGCAGGGGCGGGGCTCCCGGCGCCGGCGGTGGCGGCCGCGGGGGCGGCGTATGGGGACCAGGCCGGCCTCCTGCAGGGCGAGCCGGACGAAGCTGTAGGACAGCGTCACCCCGTGATCGCGGCGGGCCAGGTGGTGGAAGTGCCGGACGTTGAACCCGGCATACCGCTCGCGGTAGAGCCGGAGGAGGCGCTGGACCTCCGCCACCGGGGCCTTGCGGGGGGACGGCAGCTGGCGGCGATCGTAGAGCCCCAAGAGCTGGTCGGCTTCATACCGCGCCCGCCAGCGGCGCAGGCTCCGGGGATGGATGCCCAGGATATCGGCGGCCTGCAGCCAGCTGAGGGCGCCGCTGAGGGCCCGCAAGATGACCTCCTGTCGCTTCATCGCCCGCTCCACGGCGGCCGTGAGCCAGGCCATCGGCACCTCCTTGGTTGCCGACGGGTCTACCCCAGGCCGCCCGCAAAGCGGACATTTCACTTGCTCTCGGGAGCGGACAGATCATGTGCTCCCTACACCCGGCCGCCCGGCCCTTGACAACGGGGGCGCCCTCTAGTTGACTGAGCGCTCACTATGGGACGGGCGGTCATCGCCGCGATCAAG
>JABRVY010000112.1:0-1900 GCA_039961755.1 Acidobacteriota bacterium
TGCCCGACATGAAGATGCGGCAAACCACGGTGGAGGTGCCGGCGCCAAAATCGAGCTCCACCTCCACCTCGACCCCCACCGCCGGCACCTCCACCGTGGTTTGCCGCATCTTCATGTCGGGCATCACCATGGCCCGCACCAGCTGGCTCCCCGTCTCCACGCCTTCCAGGCGAAACGTCCCACTGGCGTCGGGTGACGCCGTGGTGGTCAGGGTTGCCACCCGGCAGCGACCCAGCTCCTCCGCCGTCAGCCCCAGCACCCTGCCGACGATGACGCCGCCCCGCTTGAGCTTCAGGGTCACCTCCGCGGTGCGCCCCGATTCGATGGTGACCTGCACGCTGTCCGGCGCCCACCCCCTGGCCTGGGCGGCGACGCGGGCCGAGCCGGGCGCCAGCCCCGGCACCTGGAAAGCGCCCATGGCATCGGCGGTGGCCTGCTTGAACTCCTGACCGGAGATCACGCGGATATCCGCGCCCCCCACCGGGGCGCCATCCTCGCTCACCACCCGGCCCCGCACGCCGCCGGGCACCGCCAGGCGCAGCACCACATCCCGGCGTCCCGCCTCCACCACCTCCCGCGCCGAGCCCCCCGCGTCGTCCCGGGCCGCCAGCTGCCACTGCCCCGGGGGCACCCCCTCGAAGCGGAAGCGTCCCTCCGCCGAGGTGACGGCAGGGGGGAGGTACCCGCCCGGACCCATGCCCTGGCTCATGGCGGCGGCGGTGGCCTCCACCATGACGCCGCTGCGGGGAGCGCCAGAGGCATCCACCACCTGTCCGGCCAGGACCAGGCCGCGCTGCAGGGTGATGGTCAGCGGGGTGCGCTCATCCCGTTCGGCCAGGTCGATGTCCAGCTCCTGGTGCTGGTAGCCGGCGGCGCTGGCGAAGAGGGAGATGCTTTCCCCGGGCGGCAACCCCTCCAGGAGGAAGCTCCCCTGCTCGTCGGTCTCGCCCCCGGCAAATACCCGCCCCATGCCGATCATGCTGGCCCCGGCGAAACTCCGCTGTTCCCGCTGGCTGGCGGCCACCTGGGCGCCGGCTAAGGGCTCGGCGCTGGCCTCGTCCACCACCCGCCCCGACAGGGTGCGCCCGCGCAGCACCTTGAGCTCCACGAGGTCGGGGGGCGGCATGGGCACCCGGGTGGGCAGCGAGGCCACGTACCGGTCGGCGCGGGCCTGCAGCAGCAGCGGCTGGCCGACCGGCAGGTCAGGAATGAGGAAGTACCCTTCGCCGTCGCTCTGGGCTCGCGGCTCGTGCAGCATCGGGGCCCCAGGGGACCCCGAAAAGATGTTCGCAGAGGGCACACCGGCCCCGGCCTCGTCCACCACCCGTCCGCGCACCGTCACCCCGGAAGTGAGGACGACGGGTCCCACCTCGCCCCCCGACTCCTTGACCTCCGCCTCCACCTGCCGGGCGGCAAAGCCGGGTGCGGTGACCCGCACCGACACCGGCCCCGGCGCCAGGTTGGCCACCACCGCGCGGCCGTCGGCGTCGGTGACGGCGCTGCCGGCCGCGTCGGCCGGGGACCTGCCCCGGCTCCCCATGGAGAGGCGGAAGCCCTCCCTCGCCTCCGGGCGCCGGTACACCTCCACCTGGGCGCCCTCCAGCGGCGCCTCGCCGCTGTCCACCACCGTGCAGACCAGGCTCACCCCCCGGGTGAGGGTGAGCGTCACCTCGCGGCGCTGGCCAGCATCGACCTCCAGTGGCTCGGAGATTGCCTCCGGAAACCCTGCCGTCCGCGCCGAGGCGCGCACCTTGCCCGCCGGCAAGGCACCCAGCAAGGCCGCCCCGCTGCCATCGGTCACCCCCTCGGGGAGCAGCCGCCGCGCCGGCGGCTGCTCGAAGGGCAGGCGCAGCGGCAGGGCGACGGGGAGCTCCTCGGGGACCCAGGCCCACACCGGCAC
>JABRVY010000113.1:0-2079 GCA_039961755.1 Acidobacteriota bacterium
CCCTGCCACAGCAGCGCCTCGGCCGCCGCGGCAAACGCCGCCACCTCGGCCCCCGCCGCCGGGCGCCCGTCGGGCAGCAGGAGAAGGGCCGGGCACCCCGGGGCTCGGCGCCGGAGCTGGACGTCGAGCCGCACCTCCCGGTCAGTGCTCAGCACCTGTCGTTCCACCGTGGCGCTGTCGTAGCCTTCGGCGCTGACGGCGAGCCTCAAGGTGCCCGGGCGCAGGGGCGGCAGCGCCGCCACTCCCTCCTCGTCGGTCAGCACCGACACGCCAAAGCCGGGACCTCCCCCGCCGGCCGCGCTGGTGACGCCCACGGTGGCCGCCGGCACCGCTTGCCCGCTGCCCGCCTCCCGCACCTGCACGGTGAAGGCATTGCAGGGCAGGATGAAGTTCTGCTCGCGGTCGGCCAGCACCGGCCGGGCCAGCAGCTCGATCCACTCCCCGGCACCGGGCAGGGCAAGCCGGGCCACCTGCACCGGCGTGAACACCACCCCCTCGTACCGCCCCTGCTCGTCGAGGGGGAAGCTCACCCAACGGTCGGCACCGGTGCGGAAGCTCACCTCCGCGGCAGCGGGCCGCCCGCAGCGGCTCACCTTGCCGTACAGGCGCACGGGGCGGGCGGCGAGGATGGCCCTGACCTCCGGCTCCGAGGTGGCATCCGCCTCGCCCCAGATCTCCCACGGGGGCGCCGAGAGGCGCAGGAGCAGTCGTTCGGCGGGCACCTCCTCGAAGACGGTCGGGGCAAGGAGGTCGGTCACCGGCTGCCGCGCCACCGGCCGGCCCTCCAGGAGCACCTCCAGCTGCAGTTCTCCCTCGGCCCATTCGGGCGGAACCTCCAGCCCCACCTCCAGGCGGGGCAGCGGCCGCACCTGGAGGTTGACCTCCTCGACGGCCCCGGCGGCCAGGGTGACCTCGGCGGTGGCCGAGGTGAAGCCCGTGGGGGAGGCCACCAGGGTGCCGCGGCGGCCGGGCAGGTCGTACCAGATGGCGAGCAGGGTGGCGCTGTCCACTACCAGCGCCGCCGGGGGCCGCAGCTCCCCGGCGCCGTCGAGGAACGCGAACTCCCCGGGGCGGTCGGTCAGGAACGGTTTGCCGAACTTTTCCAGGCGCAGCACCAGGTCGGTGCCGGGCGGTGGGGGCGGCAGCGGGTCCAGGGTGACCGTCTGGCCCGGCCGTACCCGCACCGGCCGGGAGACCGCCACGCAGCGACGTTGCTGCCCCTCCCGCAGCAGCGCCACCGCCTCCCCTGCGGGCATCTGCACCGGCTCCGCGAGCCGGTCCCCGGCCACCCAGCGTTCCAGCCCGGTGGCGAGGGACAGCAGTTGCACCGCCACGCCAGTCCCCACGTGCCGGGGGTGCACCATGACCCTGCCCGCAGGGCCCAGGGGCCGGGTGACGATGGTCATCCCCCGCTGGGCAGGGACCCGCTCAAAGGCCAGGTAGTCGGCGGGGCTCATGGTCCCCTCGCCCTCCAGCCAGAAGCGCAGAAAGCCGGAGGGCAACAGCACCCAGCGGCCGGGGCCCAGGCGCAGCTCGCGGACCGGGTCAGCGAGGGGCGCCACGTGCGCCGCAAGGCCTGTGGGGTCACACGCATCGGTGCGGGGGGGTGGGCACGGCGGCGAGAAGGAAACCGCGCCGACCCCTTCGATCACCCCGGCGCCGGTGTCACCCCTTCTGCCGCCATGGCGCTGGCGAGGCTCGCCTGGACCGGAACGGCCGGCGCCAACAGTGCCGCAGCGACGATCGCGAGCAGCGGTGTCATGGCCTTGTTCACCGTTGTCTCCTCCTGTTCTGGAGGCCATTCTCTCTCTCTCTCTCTCTCTCTCGTGTCAAGTTCTCGAGTTGCCTCATGTCTTTTTGCAATGTCCCCATGGGTAGGTCGTGCGAAGTTTCCCCTCCGGTCCGTTTCTTTTGGGTTTCTGGAAGGCCAACCGCAGAGCCAGAGCTGGCGGCACCTCGCCGCCCCAGATACGGGGTGGACTGAGCCCGAAAACCGCGGTTGGCTTCTACTGCGAGGCCGGATTTCGCCGCGCTGGCGGGCGTACTCGGGGACTCGGGCGCTGCGCCGTACGCTTGAGA
>JABRVY010000114.1:0-1351 GCA_039961755.1 Acidobacteriota bacterium
GGGTGGAGGCGCTGGTGGCCGCCGGGAGGGCGTACGGACTGCCGGTGGTCACCGAGGTCCTGGCGCCCGAGCAGGTGGGGCGCCTCGCAGAACAGGTGGACCTGCTCCAGGTGGGCGCGCGCAACATGCAGAACTACCCGCTGTTGCGGGAACTCGGCCGGTGCTGCCGGCCGGTCCTGCTCAAGCGGGGGCTGTCGGCCACCATCGACGAGTGGCTGCAGGCCGCCGAGTACATCCTGGCCGGGGGTAACCAGCAGGTCATTCTCTGCGAGCGGGGGATCCGCACCTTCGAGGTGGCCATGCGAGCCACCCTCGACCTGGGCGCCGTAGTGGTCGCCGCCGAACGAACTCACCTGCCCGTTCTCGTCGACCCCTCCCACGCCGCCGGCCAGCGCCGGTGGGTGCCCCCCCTCGCACGAGCCGCGCAGGCAGCTGGCTGCGCCGGGATCATCGTGGAGGTGCATCCCGACCCACGCCAGGCCCTCTGCGACGCCGAGCAGGCCCTCGACCCGGAGGGCTTCGCCGTCCTCATGGAGTCCCTCGGGCTGCGGGGAAACTGAGCCCGCCAACCGCCAGCGGTCTCACCCGCGACTCCGGGGCTGCCCGCGCCGGCCTGGCCATGGCGAGCTCCGGCGCCGGCCCTGACGCCTCGAGAGCGGCTTCCTCCCCCACCCGCCACGGTGACCGTGCCCGTGTCGGTGCCCGTGTCCGTGCCCGTGTCGGTGCCCGTGTCCGTGTCCGTGTCGGTGCCCGTGTCTGTGTCCGTGCCCGTCCGCGTGCCCGTGCCCGTGTGATCCTGCTACGGTGCGTGTTCCTGGGGATCGACCGGGACTACCGGTCCGACTTCCAGGGCGGCGAGGTCTGCTTCCAGGGCAGCCCGGTCCCCGACGATGGCAATGGCGGCCACGGACGGCCGGGCGATGTCGGCGGCCAGTTCGGCCAGCTGCGCGGGGGTCACGGCGGCCACCCGAGCTTGGAAGCTCTCGAGGGTGTCCTCGGGCAGACCGTGGAGGGCCACCTCGGCCAGGGCGCGGGCCACCTGAGCCGGGGTTTCAAAGCCCCGGGGGTGGCCGTTGATGAGGGAGCCGGAAGCGTAGGAGACCTCTTCGGGCGTCAGCGGGCGAGCGCCGGCCAGCGCCTCGAGTTCGTTCAGGATTTCCCGCAGGGCAGCCGCCGCGACCCCCGTTTCCACCTGGGTGGTGATGACCCACTCCCCGGCCCACCGGTGGTAGGCGAAGTGGGACCGCACGCCGTAGGTGTAGCCTTTGTCCTCCCGCAGGTTGAGGTTGAGGCGGGAGACAAACTGCCCGCCGAAGGCGGTGTTGAGCACCTCCAGGGCGGGGTGGTGGGG